>NZ_JBHXNP010000003.1:0-192403 GCF_042719495.1 Streptomyces sp. NPDC058525 | reverse complement strand
GGCCCGGCGACCACGTTGAAGAGGAGGTTCGTCGGGGTGACGGCCGGGCTGGGCACGCCGAGCACGCTGATCTGGACCGGGAGGAGGAAGACCGCCCCCGACACACCGACCGGCGCGGTCACCATCGAGATCAGCAGCCCCGCGGCGAAGCCGGCCCAGATCGTCCACTCCACCCCTGCCCCCGCTCCCCCGTCGCCCCCGAGTATGGGAGCACTCCGAGCACCCAGTGCAGAACCGCAACACGATCTTCACGACGGGCACGCGCCCGTGCCCGTGCCCGTGCTCAGGCTGGCCAACTGCCCGCTCTCTGCCCACCTACGACGCTCAGTCACAGTTCGCCGACTTGGCGCTGAAGGCATCACGAATCAGGACAGTTGTCACCCACGAGGCAGCGTGCTGTCACCGCCTGCTGCCGCCGTCGGTGCTCTGGCCTCGGGCCGTGGCGTAGATCGGTGCTCCTGCTCCCGCCACAAGATCAGGTGCCGCGTACACTCCGCAACCTGGTGTACGAGGCCGCCCTGTAGGCCGCCGATTCCGTCCTTTGCCTTCATCGTGGCGTGGGCTCCGTGGGCGTGGGAGCCGTCCTGGCAGGCCGGCCGGTGAAGCTCGCACGGGTCCCCTTCGCACGTCGCCCCGGGCGGGCCGCCAACCCGATCGAGGCCGGCCTCGTCAGCGGTACGGGCTCCAGCGGCCGAAGCGGGCCATCAATTTGCGTGCTGCCTCCTCGTTAAGCCCCAGGTGCGCGGCGGCCTGTCCCGCGTCCAGGTCGCTGGTCGTTCCACAGGCTGCCCAGTAGCCGACGCTCTCGGCGGTCACCTCCAGCCGGCGGGCTGCCCGGACCGCGGCGACCGGGAGGACCAGTACCAACCGCGTCCACAAACAGAATGCGGCACGCGACATGCAGCCGCTCGATACTCGGCTCGATCCCCGGAAACAGGACGTCCGACAGTTCACGGAACCCCGTAGAGAAGTTGTGCCGCGACCAAACGACCCGACGTGCCAGCCCTGTTGGAACCTGATCCGATCCAATGGAAGGTCGTCACAGCGGTGCATGGATCCGGCTGCGTGACCTTCGACAGCCCGTTCACCGCGTTCGTCCTCAACTTCGTCACGAATCTTCAGTTCATGGACGAAGCGGCCAACATCGGACCCGCAACGCCCAGCTTCGAGTCCGACTGACCCGGCGTCCACACCAACGAGCCGCAAGGGGCGTAGTCACCACGGAGGCGCGGTCACAGCGCAGCCCACACACCACGAGTGATCAGCCCATCCCGCTAGCGGGGAGTACCGCAAAGTTCGAATAACGCTCCCCGCCAGCTGGCGGCTTCGCGTGGAACGCCGCGCGGCTTGAGGCGTATGCGAACGACCAGGCGTCGCCGTTGACGCTGATCGCGGTCACCGCGAAGTCGAACCCGTCCAAGGCCGACAAGGACCCAGCCCAGTGGCTTCCCCCCAGCCGGCGGCTACCACTGCGAGTACGCCGGCCAGCGGACCGCGACGAAGCTGCGCTGGAACACCATCGTCTACGAACCCGCCCCCTAGCGGCACTGAGGACCGGCGCCCCGGGGATCTGCCCCACGTGGGACGAGACTTGACTGTTGATCTTCGATTGGAGGCTTCAAGGGTCCTGGTGGGACGGCCGCCCGCCAGGACGCCGGGTACGGCGACGGACTCGGCGTCCTGGGCGAGCATCAGCTCGAGGGGCGGGAGCCGAGGCACTCAGGGATGGCCTCTTTCACCGCCGCTTCGGGCTTGGCACGCCCAGCATGACCGGCAAGCCGGGCCGGGGCCTAGCGGGCACCGCCGAACGGGCCGGCCTGTCGCCCGGGCGGCTGCTGCTCCTGCGGCCAACCCTGCGGATCCTCGCCTCCCCGGACCTCGGCCTTCAGGCTGATCCCGATGTCGATGCGCCGCTGCCCGCTCTCTGCTACCCACCTGCACCTTGCACCAAGGCCCTCACATGCTCGCCATCCCCGGCGCCGGCGACACCGGCCACCTCACCGACAACATCGCCGCCGGCGCCGGCCACCTCACCGGCACAGACCTGACCCTGCCCAACCGCGCCCACCACACCGGCCGACTGCCAGCCAGGAGAACGCCGCGAGTGGTCGCCTTGGCTCGCCATTAAGTAGATGCAGATATGCCGAGTTGCAGAGATCCGCAACTCGTGGACGTGCGAAGGCGGGGTGAAGCCACAAACCGCTACAGCTCCAGGGCTGCTTCGATGCGCTTGAGCTGGTGGCGGGCCATGGCCAGGTTCGAGCTGGTCTTGTTCAGCACCACGTACAGGAACAGTCCATGACCCGTCCGTCCTGTGAGCAGCCGGATGAGGTGGTACTGGCTGCCCATCGTGATCAGTATGTCCTCGATCCCGTCATCGAGACCCAGCATCTCCAGCGTGCGAGCCTTTGCCCGGATCACATCCGTATTGCCCGCCGCCGCGACCGTCATGTCAAGGTCGTTTCCGCCGCCGAGGGTGCCCAGGGCCATGCCGCTGGTGTAGTCCACCAAGGCGGCCCCCACAGTGCCCTCGATCGACGTCATCGCTTCCTTCAAAGACGTCTCCACGTTCGCCATCAGCTGCAGCTCCTCACCATTTCGTTGCTCAGGCCGACGAACGACCGTCAGCCTCATCATGATGATCACGCTACTCACCGTGCTTGTGGGCGCGGGTGGAAATCACGAAACTGGGCGAACCCGTCGCCGACCGCGACGTCGGCAACGACCCTCCTGAGGTCAGGCCTTCTTGACCACGCCCGACTTGAGCTGCATGGCGCCGAATCCATCGATCTTGCAGTCGATGTCGTGGTCGTCGACCCCGTCGACCAGTCGGATGTTGCGCACCTTGGTGCCCGCCTTGATCCCCGAAGGGCTGCCCTTGACCTTGAGGGCCTTGACGACGGTCACGGTGTCGCCGTCGTTCAGCACGTTCCCGACGGCGTCCTTGACCACCCGCTCACCGGCCGCGCCCACGGCATCCGTCGCGGCCGCGGCGGGTACCCACTCATGGGCGCACTCCGGGCAGACCATCAGGGCGTTCATCTCGTAGGTGTACTCGCCGGAGCACTTCGGGCACGGGGGCAGGCTCGCCGTCATCTGTTCTGTCCTAGCTTGGCGCGTGCATGCGGGGCATGGCGATGACGGCGGCGGTGAAGCCGGCCAGTGACCAGCGGACCCGGCGTGAGAACAGCTCCATCACCGGCAGGCGGGCGGCACTGAGCCGACCGGGCGCCGGGGAGGCGGCGGGGTGCGATACGGCTTCGAGGACGACGGCGCCGCGCTGCGCTGACTGTGCGATCTCCATCGGGGCGGGCAGGAGCCGGGGTCCGGCCGGCCCGCTGGCGTCCGTTCCCTCGGTGCCGTCAGGGGCCTCGGTGGTGGAGGAGAGCAGGGCCAGCGTGCACAGGACCGGCTCGGTGGCCTCGCGCCGCTGCACGGGGGTGCGCTCAATCGCGCGGAACAGCAGGCCGTCGGCCTGGAGGACCTTGCTCGTCCCGGCGACGACGGCCGCCGCGAGGGCGGGGGCAACGGTGTCGGCGTCCGAGAGGACCGTGATCGCCGACTCCCCCGCATGGCCGCCGGTCACCACGGCGGCCTGGTCGAGGAGTTCGGCGAGGTAGCGGCCGAGCTTGCGGTTGTAGAGGCGGATGACGAGGCGGACCCGCGCTTTGATACGGCGGGCCGCCAGCGCGGCCCGGATGTTGAACTCGTCGTCCTCGTAGACGAGCGCGACTGCAGCGGCGTGGGCGATGCCCGCCTCCCGCAGCGCCGCCGCGTCCGCCGTGTCGGCTTCCACGACACGGGTGGTGGCAGGGGGCTGGGGGCCGATGGTGCCGGCGTCGGGCACGAGGAGCGTGACGGGCTGGCGGTAGATGTCGTGGAGTTCGCCGGCCAGGCGAACGGCGAGCGCGTCGTCACCACAGACGATCATCGGCCCGGGTATCGGGACGCTCTGCGTCATCCTGCTCTCCTGGTCCTGTGCCGCAGGCGCTGCTTCAGCCCGTTGCCCGCCTCGCCCACCGCGATCAGGAGCACCGCGGACGCACCGCACCCCACCAGGGTCACCGGCCGGCCCAGAGCCGCGCTGAGCAGCACCAGCACGAGGGTGACGACGGCCCACCACACCAGGAGGGATCCCGTCTGCCGCCGCCAGTTCCGTATCCCGCTCACGGGGCACCTACTCCCGGGGTGCCCGTCGTCGGCACGGGCGTCCAAGTGTGCTCGTACGCCGGGGACTTCCACGGTTCGAGGGCGGGAGGGGCCGCGAACGGTCCGGCCCGGTTCGCCATGAGGATCATCATTGTCCCGACGAAGAGCACGGTGATGACGATCAGTGCGAGGCCGACGGGATTGCGCGGGTTGTAGTAGTAGCGGTTGGTTCCCCACGTGCTGCGTGCGAAGACGGGCTCGTCGTCGTGATGCACAGGCGTTTCCCCCGGGTCGATCGTCCTGTGGCCGGCGACCTCCGTATACCTGGCCTGCAAGCTTGCCGCCGCTCGCCGCGATCGGTGACCAGGCCGTCTGCGGGACGGCCTTCACCACGAACACGCAACTCCCGCGCCCACGCTCATGATGATGATGTACGGAGGTACATGTGCTCACCGTTGTACAGGCGGCCACGATCGCGATGGCCCTTGGAGCCGGGACCGCCGGCGTCTGGACGATCGTGACCAGCCGTGTCGTCTTGCCCTGGCTTCGGCAAGCGTGCGGCGGCCGGTCGTCCGGGGCGTGGGAACGCTCGTCATGGCTGGGGCGCTCGCCGGTGCGCCCGCATTGCCGTTCACGGTCTTCGTGCCGCTCCTGATGGCCGGTGTCGCCCTGGTCGGATTCGCGCAGGTCTCCCCGCCCCGGAACAACTCGTAGGTCACTCGGTGCCGCCGCCGACCGGTTCGGACCTGCCGTGTTCGCCGAGCCAGCGGGCGAGTCTGCCCCGGCGGCCGACCGCGCGCAGCCTGCGCTCGGTCGCCTGCCGGGTGGTCGAAGTGGTGACCAGGAGCAGCTCATCGCCGGCGGCGAGGACCGTGTCGGGGCCGGGGACCTGGGTGACGCCGGCGCGGACGAGGAGGGTGATCACCGCCGGTGGCGGGAGCCGGAGCTCGAAGACGGCCACTCCGTTCAGGCGTGAGCCGGGCGGGACGGTGACGGTAAGGAGGTCGGCGTCGAGGACGTCCAGGGGCGCGCTCTCGACCTGGATCTCCCGCACGGCCCCCGGCCGGGCGATGTGCAGGAGGCGTGCGGCGGCGGGCAGGGTGGGGCCTTGGACGAGGGTGAAGACGACGACGAGGACGAAGACGATGTTGAGCAGGTGCCGGGAGCCCTCGACGGACGCGACGATCGGGAAGGTGGCGAGGACGATCGGTACGGCGCCGCGCAGTCCGGCCCAGGAGATGAAGGCCTGTTCCCGCCAGGGGGTGCGGAAGGGCAGCAGGCAGGCGGCGACCGAGACGGGGCGGGCGATCAGCAGCAGGACCAGGCCGACCGCGAGGGCGGGCACGATGGCGGAGGACAGTTCGCTGGGGTCGACGAGCAGCCCGAGCATGACGAACAGCCCGATCTGGGCGAGCCATCCGGTCCCTTCGGCGAAGGAGCGGGTCGCCGCGCGGTGGGGCAGGCGCGAGTTGCCCAGGACCAGCCCGGCCAGGTAGGCGGCGATGATGCCGCTCGCGTTGACGAACCCGCCGGCAGCGAAGGCGATGATGCCGAACCCGACAGTGGCCAGCGGGTAGAGACCGGTGGCCGGCAGGGCGATGTGCCGCAGCGCGGCCACCCCGATCCTGCCGACGGCCAGCCCCAGCAATCCGCCGACGACGAGCTGGTAGAGAACGTTGCCGAGGATCGCTGCGGGGCCGGGGAGGTCGGCGACGGCAGTGGAGAAGACCAGGACCAGGATGATGGTGGGGGCGTCGTTGAACCCGGACTCCGCCTCCAGGAGCCCCGTGGTCTTGCGCGGCAGGGGCAAGGAACGCAGGACGGCGAAGACGGCGGCGGCGTCGGTGGAGGAGACGATCGCGCCGAGGAGCAGGGCCAGGTGCCAGTCCATGCCGAGGAGGTAGTGGGCGCCGGCACCCGTGACCGCCACCGACACGGCAACGCCCGCGGTGGCCAGCACACCGGCAGGTGCGAGCAGCCGCCGGACGTCGGGCCAGTGGGTGCTCAGGCCGCCCTCGACGAGGATGACGGCAAGGCCGGCGGTGCCCAGGGACTGGGCGAGCTGCGCGTCGTCGAACTCGATGCCGATCACGTCCTCGCCCGCGATCACCCCCACCGCGAGGAACAGCAGCAGGCTCGGCAGACCGAGCCGGTGCGCGGTACGGGCGGCGGCGATGCTGGCCATGAGGACGACGCCGCCCACCAGCAGCACCAGGTAAAGCTGCTGCAGCATCACGGAATGCCCCCTAGGGCCTGCGCCGGCGCAGGCAGTTGCTGTCGAGGAGGTTGACCGCGAGCGCGGCCATGATCAGGCCGGCCGCCAGCAGCAGCCCGTGCGGGACCAGTACTCCGGTGACCACGGCGGCCAGGGCCAGCAGCAGGGCCAGCCAGGCCCGGCCGCGCCGGTACTCGCGGGGCCGTCGGGGGCGGCCCTTGCCCAGGCCGCGGGCGAAGCGGGGATCGTCGTGCCACAGCGCGGCTTCGAGGTCGGCGATCCGCTCGTCATCGGAGTCGTTCATGGCCTTGCCTCCTTTCCATCGGTCAGGCGAGGGCGAAGTAGCGCAGCCACACATAGAGGCCGGCGATGGCAGTGGTGACGGCGGTGACGATCAGTCCGTATCGGCTGAACTGCCAGAAGGAGATGTGGTGTCCGGCGCGCTCGGCGATGCCGACGGTGACGACGTTGGCGGAGGAGGCGATGATCGTGGCGTTGCCCGCGAGGTCGGCACCGAGGGCGAAGGACCACCACAGCACCTGCGCCTGCTCGCCGCCTCCGGAGGCGGCGACGATCTCGGAGACGACCGGGCTGGTCGAGGCGACGAAGGGAATGTTGTCGATCACCGCGGACGGCACGATCGACCCGAACAGCAGGGCCATGGACGCCCCGAACAGGTTGCCGTCCAGTGCGCGGGCCGCTGCCTGGCCGAGGTCGGTGAGGATCCCTGTCTGCACCAGGGCGCCGACCATCACGAACAGGCCGGCGAAGAACGCCAGGGTCTCCCACTCGACGTCCGCCGCGACCTTGCGCGCATCGAGCCGGGATGCGGCGAGGAGGAGCAGGCCACCGGAGATCGCCACGACCGACGGCTCCAGGTGGAGGGTGGTGTGCAGGACGAAGCAGGCCATCACGATCACGACGACGATGCCGCTGACGGCCAGGAGCCGGGCGTCGGTGATGGCGTCCCGCTCGCGCATGGCCATGACGTGCGCGGCCCGCTTGGGGTCGTAGGAGAAGGCGCCGCAGAACATCCAGCGGGCCATCCCCGCGAACACCACGATCAGCACCGTGGTGATCGGTGCCATGTGGAGCAGGAAGTCGTTGAAGGACAGACCGGCGCGGGAGCCGATCATGATGTTGGGCGGGTCGCCGATCAGGGTGGCGGCCCCGCCGATGTTGCAAGCCATCACCTCGGCGATCAGGTAGGGCACGACCGGAACACCGAGCTTGGTGCAGACCGCGATGGTCACCGGGGCGATCAGCATGACGGTGGTGACGTTGTCCAGGCACGCCGACAGGCACGCCGTCGCGAAGATCAGCAGCACCATCAGCCGGTACGGGCGGCCGTGCGACCGCTTGGCCGCCCAGATCGCAACGAACTCGAACAGGCCGGTCCGTTTGAGGACGGAGACGATCAGCATCATGCCCAGCAGCAGGAAGATGACGTCCCAGTCGATCCCCGCCACATCGGAGAAGAACGCGTGCTCCGGGCTCGTCGCGCCGATCAGCAGCATGACGACCGCACCGCCCAGGGCCGCGGCCACCCGGTGGACCCTCTCCGTCGCGATCAGCACGTAGACAGCCCCGAACACCGCCACGGCCAGCCACGCGGTGACGCTCATGGCGGACCCGCCCAGCAGATGCGGGGCTGATGCGGAAACGGGGGCGGGGTCGTCATCGGCGCGGCTCCGTTCACAGGTGCTGCCGCGAGCGCCCGCACCCCACAAGGGCCGCCCCGAACAGAAGGCGCTCCGGATCCCCACCATCACCTGACTCCCCCGCCCGGCGCATCGGGGCCAACACCCATCTTCGCCACCCGGGTATCCGAGGACCTTCCCCGCACCAGCCCCGTTGCGAACGGTCACGCCGGCAGCCGTTGACGGTCCGCGCATTCACCACCGGCCCGTAGGCCTGCCCCGAACTCAGCCACCGAGCGGCTGCAACGGCAAACCGCAGCCCTGCGGGTTCACGCGGGGTTCTTCACTGGGAGCCAGGCGGGCAAGGACCTTGGCGTACACCGTGGTCGCCGCGGAGGTGACGGTCGCCGCGGAGGTGACGGTCGCCGCGGTCGCCAGCGCGAGCATGCCCACGAGCGAAGGCCACTGCCGCAACTCGTCGCTGCGGCAGACCCGTTCCTGGGGCAAGGGCTCAACGAACGGCCCCCGGCACAGACTGCGGGGCCCCTGGTACGACGACACCCCGGGGCCGTAGTCGGCAAACAGCAACGTCACCGTCCGGGTCGACGCCGTCATCTACTTCAAGGTCGTCGACCCCGTCGACGCGATCATCCGCGTCGAGCACTACCGCTTCGCCGTCTCCCAGATGGCACAGACCTCACTCCGCTCCATCCTGGGCAAGAGCGACCTCGACGAGCTGCTCTCCAATCGCGAGAAGCTGAACCAGCGTCTGGAACTGATGATGGACAAGCCCAGCTGTCGAGTCGGGCGTGACCATCGACCGGGTGGAGATCAAGGACGTCTCCCTCCCGGAGACGATGAAGCGGTCGATGGCACGGCAAGCCGAGGCGGACCGCGAACGCCGAGCCAGGATGATCAACGCCGACGCCGAACTCCAGGCCTCCAAGAAGCCGGCTGAAGCCGCCGCCGTCATGTCAGACCAGCCCGCCGCCCGCCAGCTCAGGCTGCTGCAGACGGTCGTCGCGGTTGCCGCCGAGAAGAACTCCACCCTCGTCCTGCCGTTCCCCGTCGAACTGCTTCGCTTCCTCGAGCGGGCCACCCCGCCACAGTCCAGACCGCTGCCCACCGCGCCCGAAGTGGCGCTGCCACACACACAACCGGGGAACCGTCGCCCGGATTCTCAGCACCGGATGGCAACAGCCCCGCTCCGGGAACCTCGCGTCGCGGAGCCGGGCGGACGAAGCCGGGCCGGGCCGCGTCGGCCTCTGCATGCTTTCGGTCCCGGCACCCCGGCGCTGATCATCGGCCTGTCTCTGTTCATCACCGGCCTGGTGATGCTGGGCTCCCGAACCGGGCGGCCACTGAGCCACTGCAAGTGACATCGCGAAACGTATCGAGCTGATCACGCACTGATCTCGCCTCCGGATACGCAGCCCTCGGCCTGGTCTCCCTATCACTGCCCCTGTGCAACCCCTGGAACCGGGCGGGCCCGGGCCCCGCAAGCAAGGGAGCGGCCGTCTTCCGGTGTCAGAAGCGCGTTGAACCCGCACTAACGGAAGACGGCCGCCGTGTGTGGGGTGCGGGCCCCGCAGGGCCGGCACCGTGGGGCGCACCGTTCAGGTGTGGCGGCCGGCCTTGAGGTCGGCCAGGAGTTCGGCCTGGCCCTCCAGGACGCCGGAGAGGATGCCGCGGGCGACCCGCAGGAGCTCGGCGATCTGGGGGTGGGTGAGGCTGTAGAACACGTTCGAGCCCTCTCGGCGGGTGACCACCAGGTTGGCTTTGCGCAGGACGGCCAGCTGCTGGGAGAGGCTCGCCGCCTCCACCCCGACCTCGGGCAGCATCTCGGCGACCGCGTGCTCGCGTACGGACAGGAGCTCCAGGACGCGGATGCGCACTGGGTGCCCCAGCGTCTTGAAGAACTCCGCCTTCAGCTGGTACAGCGGCGTGCTCACCTGCGTACCCCTGCCGTGACTGCCCATCTCATCCACCCAGCCGTTCCTTCGCAAGGAGCGTCCGTTCGCCCCTCTTCACACCTCATGACCTCCACAATTGCAGATCCCTGCAACTCGCGGGACCCGGCGGGCCACCTTCGTGACGTTCGGCTTCCCGGAGGGGGTCCTTCGCCGGTCAGGCCTTCTTGAGGAACCCTGTGCTCAGGACGGTGCCGTTGGAGTCCTTGAAGACGATGTCGCTCGTGGTGCTGCTGCCCTTCGTTGTTGTTCCTGTGGAGGGTGGTGGTCTGAGCTGAGTGCGGGTGTCTCGGCGGTGCACGGGGGGCCAGTCGTGGGTGGTCCGCTGCCGGACCGTGCCGTGGCCGCGAGGTCGCCGTGGACGGGTACGGGCGGGCAACCGCAGCGACACCTGTTGCGAGGCCGATCGCCGTCCAGTTCGGGAAAGCCACGAACTCCACGAGCGCCGGCCACGCCACGAACAGGACCTTCTCCCCCTCCGGCTTCTCGACGCCGAGGGCGCCTGCTATCTGCTGGAGGCCGATCACGCACGCGATGCCCAGGGTGAAGCCCACCACCACCGGTGCCGGCACGTACCGCATGCCGGCCTGCCCGCAGCAGAGCGAGACCGATCAGCAGTACGCCAGCCATCAGCCCAACGGTGAGGACGCCTCCGGCCCGTACTGGGCGACGACCGGCACCAGCACCAGCACCACGGCCATCGCACCGGTCGGCCCGGACACCTGTAGGTTCGAGCCGCCGAACAGGGCGGCGAGCCACGGTGAGGCCGGCCAAGAGGTCCCGGCGGGGGCTGGGGGCCATGACCGCGTAATCCGCCCGGGCGGGCAGGACGGAGCGGACCCGGCCGAGCACGGCCTTCGGGGCGGTGTTCACGCTCCCGACGCCGGTCCCTCGGACTCACGCAGTTCCTCCAACAGCTCGCCCTGCCCCGTCAGGACGTGCGGAGCGCCTGCCCGGAGATCGCCCAGGCCTGCGACCTCGCAGGGGGGTTCACGGACATGCTCCGCCAACGCCGCGGCCACCTGCTGCGGGACTGGATTCAGAAGGCCGATCTGAGCGGCCCCGAGCCAGTGGCATCTTCGCCGACTCCATCCGCCAAGACCTTCACGCCGTTACCGCCGGCCTCACCTGGCCCTACGGCACCGGCATCGTCGAAGGCCACGTCAACAGGATCAAAACGATCAAGCGGCAGATGACGGCAGGGCCTCATTCGCCCTACTCAGAGCACGCATCCTCCTGCAGGCGTAGCCATCACGAAACCGAGCAGAACCCCAACCCCCTCACCGGCGGCACTCGGCAACTCCGGCAAGATCCAGTGCCTGGTGCCTGCTGGTCGCCACTGGGGCCGGGGCATGGCCTCGTATTGCTGGGCGAGCAACCTGCGGGTTGGACAGGCCAGGGCCGTGAACCCTGCGATGAGCCTCCCTCGAAGGACATGCCCGCGATCGGCAGGGCCCCATGACTGTCCGCCCCTACCGCCGGCAGCCATGGCGCCGCACAGGCCTCCCGGACGGCCAGTAGCAGCGCGATCCTGGCGGGGCGCGGCGGCTTGACCAGCCCAGGCACTACATCAATTGCCGGTCATATCGGCGCATACGCGGCACGGCTGGAAGCGGGAACCGTTCAAGCGCGGATGTGTGTCTCCGAGCACACAGCGAGAAGTGTCCGGGCGTGTCCCGGCTCGATCCTCAGGGGGAATCTTGCCTTTAGCCCACCGTGGAAGCCTGCGCACACTGGCCGCCGGCGGCGTACTCGCACTGACCGTCAGCGCCCTGACCGCAGCCCCGAGCAGCGCTGCCCCGCCACCCGTCGTACCCGACTCCGCCACCGTGCAGCCGTTGTCCGGCCCGGCGGCGGATTCGGTCTCCGAGCCCGCACCGGGCGGGGATCGCGAGTACCCGAGCGTTGTCATGCCCGGCCGCGCGACGGAGTCGGCGCCGCTGGCCGCCGCCAAGCCACGGCACGATGTCGACGGCGACGGCATCAGCGACATGATCGTCATGGAGTACGACCAGACCACGGCCGTCTACCTGTCGTCGATCTCGTCTTGGAGCGAATACGCGATCTACAAGACCGACCCCGACCCCAACGCCTCGTTCAAGGACCTGCTGCCGGTGGGCGACGTAGGCGGAACCACCAAGGCCGAGCTCCTCTCGCTCTCCTTCGACGGCGTGCTCACGCTCTACGAGGCCGGCCTGACGAGCACGTCGGCGCCGCTGTGGTCGGGCCGCGGCTGGCAGATCTACAACCGCGTCATGGCCACCGGGGATCTGACCGGGGACCGCCGCCCCGACCTGCTGGCCCGCGACTATGCCGGCGACCTGTGGCTGTACACCGGCACCGGCAGCGTCAGCAAACCCTTCAACGGCCAGGTCAAGGTCGGCTCGGGCTGGGGGATCTACGACCAGCTGGTCGGAGCCAGCGACGTCGACGGCGACGGCCTAGGCGACGTCCTCACCCGTACGCTGAACGGTGAGCTGTGGTTCCACAAGGGAGCCGGCAGCGCCACCGCCCCGCTCAAAGCCCGCGTCAAGGTCAGCACCGGCTGGAACACGTACAACGTGATCACCGGCTCGGACGACGGCGACGGCGACGGCCTGAGCGACCTGCTCGCCCGCGACCGCGACGGCGTGGAGTACTGGTTCAAGTCGCTCGGTGGCGGCCGGTTCGCCGCACCCGCGTACTTCGGCAGTGGGTATGAACTGAACAAGTTCATCGTCGGGGCGGGCACCACGCCGCTCTACGGCAAGGCACAGAACCTCGGCACCGAAGCGGACCGCGACCTCGCCAAGTACAGCGCCCTGGCCAACGGCGACTACCGGATGCCGCCGGTCTGGGCCGGCAAGGAAACGCCCGGATCCCGCACCACGTACGCCACCGGGCTCAACAGCCGCAACCACGCGACCTACGTGCAGAACATCGGCAGCGACCTGTACATCCAGGGCGAGCGGGTCAGTACGACGTGGAACTACACCGTGACCGTCGGCCCCGGTGACCTCACCGGCGACGGCAAGGGCGACCTCCTCAGCCGCGACGCGGGCGGCACCCTTTGGCTCCATCCTGGCGACGGTGCGCTGGTCACGAAGTTCGGCGCACGCATCAAGGTCGGCACCGGCTGGAACGGCTACGACGCCCTTGTCGGCGCGGGCGACTACTCCGGCGATGCGCGGCCCGACCTGCTCGCCCGGGACACCTCCGGCCGCCTGTTCCTCTTCAAGGGGACGGGCTCGGCCACCACGCCGTTCGCCGCCCGGGAGCAGGTCGGCAGCGGCTTCGACCAGTACGACAAGCTGTTCGTCCCGGGTGACATCGACGGCGACAGCAAGGGTGACCTACTCTGCCGCCTCCCGAACGGCGTCGTGTACCGATACTCCTCGACGGGCAAGACCGGCACCGCGACCTTCGCCGCCCGGGTGAAGTTCGGCACCGGTTGGGACCTCTACACGAACATCATCTGAATCCTACGGCCGCCCGGTCGCGCAGCAGCGACGGCACGGGCCCGTCTACCGGCACCAAGCCCGGCTGGAACGGGCCCGTATCCGCGGCCGACACCCCAGGAGGGCTGTGCAGCGCCAACGCGGCAGCGTAGTCGCCGATCCCGTCACCGTCGGCGTTGGTGATCCAGGTGTTCCAGCATCAAGATTCGCTCGCCGGGATCAGGCCAGCAAAGCGGGCGCCACCGGGTGTTCGGCTCTGACGGCGACCCGCAGGGCGGTCATCACCGCCGGGTTGACCCGGCCCGGCGAGGTCGTCGGGCGGTGGCCGGCCATCCAGCGCCGCGACTTCGGCCCGGTACCAGGAGTGGTCAGCCGACGCGGACGCCGCCGCCCTGAACTCCGCAGCTGCCAGCTCGCCCAGCGCATCGGCGTCGCCGTCAGTGGAGTAGCCGGACAAGCAGCCCTCGCCGGCCGCGTCGTCGGCCAGGGCCGGCCACGGGTCACCGAGACGGAGGCGTTTGTCACGGCGACGGCCCGGGCCGTTTGGCGCCCGGAGTCGAGACGTTCACTCAGCGAACCCGGTCGATTCCCTTTCCGTCTCAGTGAATCCAGTCGCGGGATTGTTCGCGCTGAGGGTGCTGGGGGCTGTGCCCGCCTGGATGGGTCGGGCAGGACTGGTGGTGCTGGTCGGCGGAGCCTGCTGATAGAGGGCCACCAGCACAGCGTGCAAGGGCTGGTCCTCTGCGTCTTCCTCGGCCACGCCCACCAGTTTGGTGAGGGCCTCGCCGAGTTCGCCTGCCTTCTCGGGGCTGAGCCGCAGGTGGCGCACTGTCAGGTGGGTCTCCGTGGAAGAGCGGTCCAGCTCCTGGGCGAACGCGGTGAGCATCGCGGCGGTGCCTGCCGCGCGGGGTTCGGCGACGACCATATGACGAGCCGTGCGCTGGTGGTACTGCTCGGTGCCGCCGCGGACCTGACGGGTCTCCACGACGCGGACCAGCCCGGCATCCCGGAGCACTTTGAGGTGGTGGGCCACGTTGCCCTTCTTCGCGTCGAGCTGCGCCGCAAGCTGCCTGGTGGTGGCAGGCCGGTGGCCCAGGGCGAAGAGCAGCCGTTGACGCAACGGGTGGGAGAGCGCCGCGAACTGCTCAGGCGCACCGATCTCCAGAACGTCCTCAGGAGGGGTCGGGTGAGAAGGCTGATCGCGCATACCGAAAGTGTCTAAATTCTTTGACGCTTTCTCAAGGCAGTGCTCTACTGCCTGCCGTGACGACTCTGACGAAGATTCTGCCTGCCCCTGTCATCGACGAGACAGTCCGGCTCCTGACCGAGCAGTACGTTTTCCCCGAGATAGCCGAGCAGCTCGTCGGCCTGCTGCAACGACACCTCGCCGAGGGCGCCTACGACGTCGACGACGCCGAGGAGCTCGCCCGGCTGGTCACCGCGGACCTGCAGTCCGTCAACGGCGACCGACACCTGAGACTGAAGCACCACACCGACCCGGTCCCCCCAAAGCGGGGGGCGGCCACCCTGGACGCCATGCGCCGGGACTTCGACACCTCACTGGGAGGCGCGCCCCGGGTGCAGTTGCTTGACGGAGGGGTCGCCGTGGTGGAGCTGGCGCCGATGCTGTTTCCGCTGGAGTGGGCCGCCGAACCGTTGAGCGCCGCGCTCACCCTGGCCTCCCGTGCTCAAGCACTGATCGTGGACCTTCGCACCAACCGGGGCGGGGACCCGGACACGGTCGCCTTCGTCTGCAGCTACCTCCTCGACGAGCGCACCCACCTCAACACCATGCACTGGCGCGGCGACGGGCGCGGCGAGCAGTCCTGGAGCCTGCCGCATGTTCCGGGCACGCGCTTCGGCGGCAGCAAGCCGTTGTACGTGCTGTCCAGCGACAGCACCTTCTCTGCCGCTGAAGAGCTGGCGTACGACCTCCAACAGCTCGGCCGCGCAGTGGTCGTCGGAGAGACCACCCGCGGCGGCGCGCATCCGTGCGACGGATGGACCGTGCACCCGCACCTGGAAGTCACCGTCCCCGTCGGCCGCGCCGTCAACCCCGTCTCCGGCACGAACTGGGAGGGCACCGGTGTCACGCCGGATGTCCCATGCGCTGCTGGTGACGCCCTCGGCCGCGCCCACGCGCTGGCCCTCGCCCGACTGTCAGGCTGACCCAGACCTGCCCAGCCCGGCTCATCGACAGCACCACGCGCAGCGCCTCGCCCTATCCCCGTCGGCGCCTGACTCAGCGGCCGAGGCCCCGTCTCCGGCGGGCCCCTGGCGTGCTCACAGCGCACGACTGGGTTCACGCTCCTAGAGGCTGGAAGGGCTGGCTTCGCCGGCAAACGCCTGGATTGGACGGCACGGGACCTGCCGGGTCTGAGGTGGGCGATCAACCAAGGAGGTCAGTCTCACCCAATCCAGTCCACCCAGGTCAGCGTGATTCGGCCGACTGGCTCTGTTCACGTCGTAGAGCAGCGTTTCGACAGCAGTTCGGGAGGCACCAGCCCACCTCCGATGTTCACCTGCGTACATGCCCCCCGAGTCCTGGAACGGCGCACGGCCGGATGCCAAGCGTGACATCTACGGTGTCGGCGCCGTCCTGTACGAAATGCTGACCGGGCAGCCCTTACGGCCTCGCGACGAGTCCTTGTGGCTGCAAGTCTCCACTCTGCCGATCACCAGGACCCGCGAGCTCGTGCCCGAGGTGCCCTCCGCCGTTGAAAGGGCACTGGAGAGGGCTCTTGCACAGGATCCTGCCGACCGCTATGGCAGTGCCGCCCAGATGCGGGCCGTGCTGGGCTCCGTGCTGCCATAGCCCGCACTGCCCGTCGCAACGGAATTTTGCCGCCGAGCAGCTCACCGGGCTGGAGGGCTCGGCGTGTGGTGGGAGCTCAGCGAGAACAGGTAACAGCACCAGAAAGGGCACCGCGCCATGCCGAGGCTTCACCGGCCCTCGAGCAGGACTGACGGGCGGTGCGACCCATGTGCTGGGCGAGGGCGACCAGGGCGGTGGCGCGGGCGGGCAGGTTGGGGTGTGCTGGCGGCGGCCGAGCACGGTGGTGGAGAGGTGCTGTCCGGGGAGGTCTCCGGGAAACAGTCAGCCCGGGAGGAGTTCGCGGCCCAGCTGGTCGGGGCCGGCAGGTTGGCGAGGTCGTTCAACAGGCCGAGCAGGGACGAGCGCCGGGGGATGGGGCGCGGTGGAGGGTCGGGAAGGCGCCCTGGCAGGCGGCGGTCACCGCGTGGGTGGTCAGGGCGGTGATCCGGGTCGGGTGCTGGCCGAACGGCAGGAGGATCGCCGCGGCTCCGCGAACGTCGGGTGGCAGGACCCCTAGGCACCCTCCCGATCCCGACCATCGCCTGCTGGTGGGACCTGCTGACCGACCAGCACTGACCGCCAGCACGCTGCGGCCGACCCCTCCGCCCGGCCCCAACCCGCTGCTCCGCGGTCGTCGGGCACAGGCGTGGGCGCATCCGTTTCCGTTGTGTGCGCGCAGGACAACAGCCTTGGCCAGGGGTGTTGTCGTGGCAAGCGGAGGGGTATGGGGGGCAGGCATGAACGCGCCGGGCGGGGCAGGGGACTTACTCGACTGCTACCTGAACACGGCACGGGACCGTGTGGGTCCGGCTTGCGTTCGACGCGGTGGTGAGGGCGGTGGACGCCACCTGTACTTTGCTGGCCGACGGGCATTCCGCCGTGCTGGCAGGCCCGGACGGCAGCGCCTTCACTCCGGCCCTGCAGTGCGAGTACCTGGCCCGGCTGGCCGTGCTGGTCACCGGCCGCACCGACCACCGTATCGGCGCCCTTCCGGGCCCCGACGGAACACAGGGCTGGGCCGTCCTCGAAGACGCCCACACCCACTACCCCCGAACCCGTGACGGCCTCCGCACGCAGATCACCGCACGCGCCCACGACAGCGCCCGAATGGGGGACGTCCTGGAACGGGCGTGGAAGGCCGGCTCAGGCCGGCGCTCGCCACCCGGGCAGACTCGGACGGGTCGTCGGCCGTGGTGGCGTCGCAGCAGTATGCAGCGATGTTCGGGGTTGTGGCTTCTCCCGCTCATCAGGCCTTGATTACCGGTTCCTGGAGCTCGGTCACCCATCCGTCCTCGTTGTCCGGGCACTCCAGGTTGATTTCCCGGGGGTAGCCGGCCGAGCGGTAGCCGTTGGCGTCGATCCAGCGGCCCAGGGTCTGGACGGTGGGCAGGACTGTGTCCATCGAGCCGTGGTGCACAACGGTCGCCGCCTGTTCAACGGGCGGCAGGTCCACGATCCGCAGCCCGTCGTAATCCCCGAGTGGCGCCGAGACCTCGACGCCGGCATGGACGAGGACCCCGCCGTCCGGGGCGTCCTCGTAGTACGCGACGCCTGGCCCGGCCAGGGCGATTCCGGCGGCGGACAGCCGCTGCATCAACTCCTCGTACAGCGGCTGGATGACCGGCCCGATGGTGTCGAAGTCCGGTGCCACGCCGGCCAGCTCGGCCACCCGGACAGACGGAAGGCTCTTCACAACGACGTCGTTGCTGGGCATGCGCCCCTCACTCTCGATCGACTGGAGCCTCGCCTCGACCTGTACGAGCCGGGCCGCCGCGGCCGTCATTGCCGCTTCCAGTTCCATCCGCCGCAGCCGGAGCATGGCGCGCAGTTCCTCGGTGGTGACCTTCTCGTCCAGGATCTCCTGGACCTGCTGAAGGGTGAAGCCGAGGTCCTTGAGCGCTATGACGCGGTTGAGGCGGGCGAGCTGGCCGGCCGTGTAGTAGCGGTAGCCAGTGGCGGGGGCGACGTGAGCCGGGCGGAGCAGTCCGGTCGCGTCGTAGTGACGCAGCATCCGGACCGATACGCGGCCGTGCCGGGCGAAGTCTCCGATGGTGAACATGATGTCTCCGAGTTGACCGTCTGACACGGTGTGAGGGTCAAGAACCCTATCCGGGGGGGGCGTCGCACGCCCGGTGCAGTGTGGACCCACGCAGACGTATGCGCCGGCTTGACCTCAACCCTTGTTCATGTCTGAGGCTATTCGTGCGGCGCTGGCCGCGACCGGGGAAGCGTCCCGGAACCGATCGCCCTGAACTGGAGGTCTGACCATGTCCGAAACGGTGATCGAGTGGATCAGGCAGCACGCCCATCGTCTCACCACGTTCGATTCCGAAGCCCCGTTGACCGATCTCCTGCCGGTAGCAGACATCGTGGGTGACGCTCAGGTCGTCGCTATCGGTGCCGCGACCCGCCAGGCCCACGAGCTGTCCACGCTCTCGCACAGGCTCGTCCGCTTGCTGGTCGAGGAACTGGGATTCCGTTCACTTGCGCTGGAAGGGGACGACGCGTCACGTGTCGGACTCGACGAGTACATCAGGACCGGAACGGGTGACCCGCAGGTGATGTTGTCCGGGGCCCGGTCCTTCTGGCAGACCGATGAGATCCTCGACGTCGTCCGCTGGATGCGCGACTTCAACCGCCGGCACCCCGATGACCCGGTCCGGTTCGCCGGCACCGACCGCTCCTCGCCAGCCAGGAACTCCCCGATCGACGGCCTGGCCGACATCGAGCGGAGTCTGGCCGAGGGCGCCATCCGGTGGCATGAAGTCACCTCGGACAGGATCGTCTACTGGGGCGGCATCGCACACACCGTCAACGGTAATCCGCGCACCGTCTCTCCCTCCTCCTCGCCGATGACGCACCGGAACGCGGGCAGTTACCTCCGCGAGCACTTCGGGGCCGGTTACGTCTCCATCGGCCTGACCTTCCACCACGGAAAGGCTCGTTACGACATCCCGCCCCCTCCGGAGGAGTTCGCTGACGCGGTCCTGGGAGCCGCTGGGCTGGACGCCTATCTTCTGGACCTCCGCACCGATGGCCCACCCCCGGTACGAACCTGGCTCGAGACGCCGACCAAGACGCGCATGATCGGACCTCACTACGCCCGCACCGACAATGCCGCCTACCACCTCGCAGGCGGATCACTCGCAGACTGGTTTGACGCCATCCTCCACACACAAGAGGTCACTCCGGTCCGCGCCCTCTCCTGAGGAAACAGCTCCCAATGAAGTGCAGCGGCACCTGCACGGGCGACTGGTCGCGGGATGACAGGTTTCGGCGCGGGCCGACGGGCCGGACCGAACAGCGGGACTCCGCGCAGTTCGGAGGCGTGACACCCATCGGGCTTCGGCACGGCTATCCATCCCGGTGCCGCCGCCGGCCGCGTGTCCGCAGTCGGACTCGTGGATGAGCGCACCGTTTCTCGGCTGCTCCCCGCCGGACCGACGGAGTCGTCGGCCCGCCCTGCCCGGAGTGCGCCGGGATCAACACGCGAGGTACCGCCCAGGGTGGTGCCCGAAGGAATTGACCCGTGGGATTCCGAGACCTCCGTAGCAGGCTTCAGGGAGTGGAATTCAGCTGGGGGCTCTGCTGCCGCGATGGTGAAAATCGAAACGCCGGGCGAATACGTTCGCGCAGATCTTGGTCGAAGCCGAAGAGGCCACAGCTTCGACGCCGACGGCCACTACGGTTAGCGCACTGATCGATCTGGCGCTTCACCTCGGGAAAATCGGTAAAGAATTTCGCTCTCCTCCCGTGTTCCCGACAGCGTTTCTCAATCAACTGCGCGACGATCCCGGGCAGCACTCGTCGGCGTGAGTTCCTGCTCACAAGCCTCTCGATCGGCTGATCCCGGCTGGCCCCGGGCATCTCGGGGTTGCGAAGCCCTTCGTCATGGTCGGAGGCCCATGCGTCACACGCCTCGCGGGTGTTCCCGGGCGGCCCGCTCACTTCGGGCTCGGCCTCCGAGACAAGACGATCGCCGAGCTGGAGGTGATCGTCGGCTTCGACGACGACCCGGCCGGCGAAGCAGCCAGGGTCGCGAACCGACTGCGCGGCCTGCTGACCCGGATCCGTCCGATCACCGAATCGAACTCGACTTCCACCGCGCCCCAGCCAGTCGCACCACCAGGCCCCGGCAACAGAGGCATGCCCATCCCGTTCGCGCCGTCACCGCCTTCGAAGCAGAAGCCGACCATGGCCAACCACCCTGCGCGGGGGCTGCAGACGTTGACTTCCTGCGGAGAAGGCAGGCTACCGAGCCGGTGGCAGCACGGATCCGCGCGCCGGAGCGCGGTCACCGCGGCGGGTCAGGCGGTGCCACCAGTGACGTCGCCGAGGGTGGACGGCGCGGCCCATCCGGCGACCGAGGATGAGGTACCCGAGCAGCGCACCAGCAGTGTTCAGGATGACGTCGTCCACGTCGAAGGCCCGTCCGGTGACCAGGGATCCCTGGATGAGCTCCACGAGCGTCATCACCACGGCCGTCACCGCCGCCACCCGCACGAACCCGCGTGCCTGCGGGAGGAGCACCGGGAGGAGCATCCCGAACGGCACGCCCAGCAGGATGTTGCCGCCGAGCTGTTTGGCTGCCTCCCGGACGGACGCCCCGTCGAGGTACAGGCGGATCGAGGCGCCCGGCTCGGTATTGCTGTGCACGACACCGGCTGAAGCCGCCGAGGGCTCCAAGGTGATGCGCGCCAGAATCAGGCTGAACAGTACCGTCCCGACGAAGGCGGCCAGCATCGCAAGGGCTCGTACCACCGGCCGACCGGGAGACCGGACCGCTGGGACGGCCTCCGGCGCCCGCTCAGGCCACTTGCCCCGGCGTGCAGCGGCGAGTTTCCTGCGGACGTCCATGAAGAGCTCCCTCGGTGACTGTGACCGAACGCGTGCGTTGGATGGCCGTGTACCCGCTGGCGTCGACGACGCACGTGCCTTGCTCACCGGAAGTGAACAAGGCAGGTGCGGAGGTGCGGGCAGCGCCGGCGAGAAACTCTGAGATCTGATCGCGCGGGGCTTGGTGCCGAAACCGTTCAGCGATCCCCCGCGGCCAGGAAGCGGGGCGCCCTGCGCGACTCGATGAAGCCAGGCGCACACCCATGCGCCGCCGTCTGCGCGAGCTGCTGCGGGCGGCGGCACGCCGTTCTTCACGAGGCCGGAAGCAGCACGTGCTTTGCCTGACCGGTTGAGGCCCCGACGCGATCAAGTCCGCTGCACTACAGTCGGGTTGCCTTACACGTACGGGGCGCTGCCGTGACGGCCGACGCCCGGCGCGAGAAACCGGAAAAGAGGGCAGGGGGATGCTGGAGCAGGCATTGGCCGCACTGGCGGCCGCAGGCGGAGCTGCCGTGGTCCAGGCTGCGGGCACCGATGCCTGGAGCGGCCTGCGTCAGGCGGTGGCGAGCTGGTTCGGCCGGGGCGATGCCCGGCGCGAGCAGGTGGAACTGGAGCGCTTGGACCAGACCTCGGCCGAACTGGAGGGCACCCACGACGGCGTGGCGGAACTCCGCATCCGCCTGGAAACGGCGTGGCAGACCCGCATCGAGGCCCTGCTGGAAGACATGGACGAAGCAGAGCGCGACCGCGCCGCTGACCAGCTGCTCAGCCTGCTCTCCCAGCATGTCCACGGCAGAGTCGTCTCGGCGGGTGACGGCAGCGTGTCCGTGGGCGGGAACGTGAACATCTCAGCGCCCCACGGGGTGGCGGGCTGGCATGTGGGCACGGTCAACGTAAACCCTCCCCCGCCGGGAACGCCCCAGGGCTGAGCGGGCCCGGCGCCGTCCCAGCCGCCGGCATCACCCCCTCCGTCCAGGGCATGGTCGGCGCGATCGTCTCCGGGAGGATCGATCACCTCCACCAGCACTTCTCCGGGACCATGAAGACTGCCCGACTGGACCGGCCACGACCGATCGAGCAGTGGACGGCGCAGCAGCTGGGCGTCCACGCAGCCATCCACGGAACCGACGCGCCTGACACCGGTGGAGCGTACGTCCTGCCGAGGTACATCGAACGCGAGCACGACCATCGGCTGCGCAGCCACCTGCTCAACACGGCCCGCAGCCAGCAGGCAGCACTCGTGCTCGTACGAGGGGTGTCCTGCAGCGGTAAGACCCGAACCGCCCTCGAAGCCGTCCGCATCTGCCTGCCCCGCTGGAACCTGGTCTTCCCCAAGACCGCTGAGGGGCTTCTCGCCTTGCTCGACGTCGGAGGCCCCGCCCCGCGCACCGTCCTTTGGCTCGACGAAGTCCAGAACCACCTCCGTGGGACCGCCGGGGAGGAGGCCGCCGCCGCGCTGGGGGGTCTCCTGGAGGAGCCGGGGCCGGTCCTGGTCCTCGGCACGCTGTGGCCCGAGTACTTCCGCGGCTTCGCCAGCACGCCGCGCCCCGCAGAGGTCACGAGAGAGGACGAGCATCGCAACGCCCGAGCCCTGCTCGCCCAGGCGGTGCTCGTGGATGTCCCCGCATCGTTCACGAGCGAGTCCCTCGAGGACCCGCTCGTGAACCGGGACCCCTCACTGGCCGCGGCCGCCCGCTGGAGCACCGGCGGCAGGATCGTCCAGACCCTCGCGGCCGGTCCCCAACTGGTCGACCACTACCAGCAGGCCACCGAACCCCATGGCCCGTACGGGCATGCCGTCATCACCGCGGCCATGGACGCTCGCCGACTCGGCCACGCCTCTCCCCTGCCCGCGGCACTCCTCGAAGCCGCCGCGCCCGGCTACCTGACCGAGCAACAGCGCGCCGACGCTGACCCCGACACCTGGTTCGGCCACGCTCTCGCCTACGCGCGCGAAAGGATCAAAGCCGTGGCCGCGGCCTTGGAGCCCGTCGCCACCCCCGACGGCATGGGCCCCGCACCCGGTCTGTTCCGCCTCAACGACTATCTCGACCACCACGCGCGCACCACCCGGCACTACGCCCTCCCGCCGGCCTCGTTCTGGACCGCCGTTCGGGACCACGCCGACACCTCCGACCTCAACGCGGTCGCTCGCCAGGCCATGTCGAGGCTCCGTTCCCGGATCGCGGCAGACCTGTACCAGCGGGCCGCCGCCGGCGGAGACTCCGAGGCACTTACGGAGCTGGCGCGGCTTCGCGAGCGGATGGGGGACCGCGCGGGTGCGGAACGATTCGCCCAGCAGGCCGCAGACGCCGGAAGGACGGACGCCCTGTGCGAGCTGGCCCACAAACGCGAGTCGGCGGGGGACGTGGCGGGCGCGGAGCGGATGTTCCAGCGGGCCGCCGAAGGGGGTGACCGTCAGGCTCTGTCCCGGCTGGCGTGGCAGCGCCGACGATCCGGCGACACGGCGGGTGCGGAACTGGTGTGGCAGCGGGCCGCCGAAGCCGGCCACGTTTTCGCCCTGCCCGAGCTCGGGCGGTTGCGCGAGCAGGTCGGCGACGCGGCGGGTGCGGTACTGGCCTGGCAGCAGGTCGCCGACACCGGTGACCCCTCCGCCCTGGTGGCGCTGGGCAGGCTGCACTGGGCGGCAGGGGACGTGGCGGGCGCGGAACGGATGTTCCAGCAGGCGGCCGACGCCGGACTGCTCTACGCCCTGAGGGACTGGGGGACGCTGCGCGCGCAGGCCGGGGACGTGGCCGGTGCGGTCCTGGTGTACCAGCGGGCCGCCGACGCTGGAGACCCCGTTGCTCTGCGGGCGTTGGGGGCGAGGTATGAAGCAGCCGGTGACGCGGCGGGAGCGGAACAATTCTGGCGGCGGGCCGCCGACGCCGGATTCGTGGAAGCACTGCTGGAGATGGTGTCGAGGCGCAGAGCAGCCGGGGACGTGCCGGGCGCGGAACGGTACGCCCAGCGGGCCGCCGATGCCGGGGTGCCATCCGCACTGAGAGAGCTGGGACAGCTTTGCTGGGCGTACGGTGACACGGCGGCGGCGGAACGACTGTTCCAGCGTGCCGCCGAGGCGCGTGACAAGGAGGCCCTGGCGCAGCTGATGTTGCTGCGCGAGGAGGGCGGAGACGCGGCCGGTGCCGAGCGGCTCGCCCGGCGCAGCGCCGACGCCGGAGACCACTCCCTGTTGCGGGAGCTGGCGATTCATCGTGACGTGCCTTGGAACGCGGCGGGCGCGGAGCCACTGTGGCAGCAGATCGCTGATGCCGGGGATCGGTCCGCTCTGGTGGCATTGGGGAGGCTGCGCAAGCGGGCCGGGGACACGGAGGGCGCGGAGCGACTGTGGCAGCTGGCCGCCGATGCCGGAGACGTCGAGGCCCTGTCGGAGCTGGGGCGTCAGCGCGGGCAGGCCGACGGCATGTCAGTCGTGGAACAGGTTCGGCGGTTCGGGCTGGAGGCTGACGGCTCTCCAGCCTCGCCGTGGTAACGGCACATGACGATCGCTCATGATGCAAAGATCAAGCTTCCTTACCTGCGGAGCGTGCGTGGCTCGCGGACCGGCTCCAGCAGCTGGGCTTCAGGACCGCTCCCCCGGGTGCGCGGGGACTGCAGGAGGTCGTGGTGAGTCCCAGAACGGGACTGCGACGACCCCAGGATCTGCGGGGACGTCAACTCCGCTCCCGAACGGTTCACGGTCTACGTCTCGTGGCAGCCGTCTCCTGGCCGCTGAAGGTGACCGGCGGAATGTAGAACGCCGGGACGCCTCCGCCAAGCCCGGTGCGGCGAAGGCCACCCAGGCCCGCCTGGGCGGGGCGTCCAGTTCGGCGCTGGCGAGGCCGGGGTGACCGGGGGTGGCAGCTGGGGATCGCCTGCGACAGCGGGGTCGCGCAGGGGCTGTACGAGGCGGAGGGTTTCGTACGCGAGGAGTTCTACGTCTCCTTCCAAGAACTCGGGTGAAACATTTACGGGCCGTCGTCGCGTCGATGGGGTGAGACGACGCGAGGGGGAGTAAATGCGGCAGGGTCGCAGAGACGGGTTCCGTGAGTTCGCGGAAGGCAGATCGGGGCACCTGTACCGGTCGGCCTGCCTGCTGGCCAGCGGGGACACCCATCTCGCGGAGGATCTGGTGCAGGAGACCCTGGGGCGGATGTACCTGCTCTGGGGGCGGATCTCCCGAATCGACAATCCGGCGGCGTACGCGCAGACGGTGTTGGTCCGGGCTTTCCTGACCCACCAGCGCCGGCGGTCGGCGGGCGAGCGCCCGGTCGGGGAGTTCCCCGATTCAGGTGCGGTGGCCACCGGTTCCGGCGATCCTGCGCTGCGGCTGACGCTGCTGGAGGCGCTGGGGCAGCTCGCGCCCAAGGATCGGGCGGTACTCGTGCTGCGGTACTGGGAAGACCGCAGCATCGAGGAGACCGCCGACGCGATGAACACGAGCTCGGCGGCGGTCCGCACCCGGACCACGCGAGCGCTCGGCCGCCTGAGGGAGCAACTGGGCGGCACCATCGGCGAGTTCGCGGGCCTTTGAAAACGGAGATGGTCCGGCCCGCCCGCGGTGGGCGGCGTCGTGCCGGTTCGGTCCTCTGCACACTCCTGAGAACGGAAGGTTTGGTTCCCCATGTCCTTTGAAGACGAGCTCGGTGAAGCCCTCCGGCGTGCGGGGGACGGTTTCACTGCCGACCGGCACGCCCTCGTGGAAGCCGGTGAGCGGCGCGGACGGCGGCTCGTCGCCCGCCGCCGGGCGAGCGTGATCGGCGGCTCGGTGCTGTCCCTGGCCCTGATCGGCACGGCCGGCGCCTACGCGGGGGGCCTGCTGGGCGGAGCGGACCGGGTCGAGATCGCAACGCCGCCGATGCCGTCGGGCGGACCGTCGGGTGGGGGCGGGGACGGCATCCCGGAGCCGCTGCCGCAGCCGCCCCGCGGTACCGGCGCGGTCTCCTCCTCACAGATGGTCGAGGTACTCAAGGGGCTGCTGCCGGAAGGGACCCTGTCCGTAGAGCGTGCGAACGGCACCGACGGCAGCGCCGGCGCAGGGGTGAGGGGCGTGTACGACGACGGCCAGGGTGGAGCGGGGATCAGCCTCGTCGTGACCCGGGTGGACCCGAACGGCAGCATGGCCAACACCACGACCCTTTGCACGAAGAAAGCCACGCGGCCGGATGACAACTGCACAACGGAGCAGTTGGCCGACGGCTCCAAGCTGCTGATCCAGCAGGGCTACGCGGCCCAGAACCACGACATCGACATCAAGGAATGGCGGGCCGCGCTCGTTACCCCGCAGGGGTTCCTGGTCGAGCTGTCCGCACAGAATGCTCTGCCGATGGAGACCACGAAGGCCTCTCGCCCCAACCCGCCGCTGAGCCCCGCACAGTTGAGGGCCGTGGTCATCTCGGACAAATGGCACCCGGCGCTCAACGACCTGCCCGCGGCCCCGCAGCAACGGCAGGGCTGGACGCCTGCGAATCCGAACGCGCTGCGGGATCTGAAGGCCGTGGAGCAGCTGGAGAAAATGGTGACCAGGATGAAGGTCCCGGTCATCTCCAAGGG
This sequence comes from Streptomyces sp. NPDC058525, assembly GCF_042719495.1. NCBI lineage: Bacteria > Bacillati > Actinomycetota > Actinomycetes > Kitasatosporales > Streptomycetaceae > Streptomyces > Streptomyces sp. NPDC058525. The sequence goes on along the minus strand of NZ_JBHXNP010000003.1, from coordinate 165,788 downwards.
CGGGGAATCAAGGTCCGGCTACGTCGTGGTCGACGACGGCAAGGGTAAGTCCCTGGTCCGGCTCGACGTCGTCAAGGAGACCGGTGCTCCGGACTTCGAGGGCAACGTCCCTTCGCCGAACGACGGCATCCGCACCAAGGTCACACAGGGTCCTGCGGAGAAGGGCAGCGGGGTGGCCGCATGGACCGTTGACACCCGGTACCGCAACGGGCTTCGGGTGACGGTGACCGCCTACAACGCCGCAGACCAAAGCGGCAAGGCCACCCGCGAGACGCCCGCGCTGACGCTGGAGCTGCTGCAGCAGATCACCACCGACCCCATGTGGTTTGAGCTGGACCACTTCGCGTCGGCGTAGCACTCCACGACAGCCGTGATGAACGGGAACCGGACCGGGGTATCGCCGAAGGTGATCCGCCCGGCCCGGTCCCCGACGGCGCGGATCGCCTCGGCGACGGCCGCCGCTTCCTCTGCCGGGCAGTGCACGATCACCTCGTCGTGCTGGAAGACCACCGTCTCGGCCCGCAGGCCGCCGGGCGGCCCGTTCAGCAAAGGGCGCAGCCACTCCGCGTCCTGGACTCCGACGTGGAACAGCTCCGCCTCCACCGCAGCGGGCTCGCCGTCGGCTTGGTAGACCGTCCAGGGGAGTCCGACGGCGAGGGCGAACGGGCGAACGGCGGGGTGAAGGGGCCCCGTTCACGGTGAGACGGTCTTCGGTTCAGCGTGCATCCCCGCAGGGGTACGCGGCGCACCGCTGTGGTCGATGACGGTGCGCGGTGGCGGTCAACCGGCGTAGCGTGGTGGGGTATGAGCGAGGTTGTGGAAGCCAGGGGTCCGAAGGTTCCGCCGAGTTTTCCTCCGAAGTCGCCGCCGCCGCAGAAGAAGCCGGTGGAGCCGCCGCGGCCACAGCCTGCGACGAAGCCGAAGTCGCTCACCGGGGTGCCGCCCCGACTGGTCGTCACCAGTAGGCGGGCCACGGTGCTGGCGCTCCGCGCGGACCAGTGGGCGGCGAAGAAGGCCGCCGCACAGGCTGCGCTCGCCGTGGCCGAGTGGGACTACCCGCTGCTGGACGAGCGCGACTTCCTCAAGACGGTCCACGGGCTGGTCCACACGGCGGTGGCGGCCGGCGGGAAACGCGTCAGCGTCCACCTCGCCGACCAGGACAGCAAGATCCTCGTCATGGTCCTCAATCACCAGACCAGCGAGCAGGACGATGTGGGTCAGGTACCGGCTGCGGTAGCGGTGCTGCGCACCGTGGACGCCTGCGGCGCCCACACCGACCACGACGGCCACGCCTGGTGGGCACTCCTCAACGCCCAGCCCCGACCGAAGAAGCGCCTGACATAGCCAACGCCGGGCTCAGGACGCACCCCCGCCTACCCGCAGCCCCGTCGCCGGAGCGAAGCTGGGGCAGTCGGGGCCAGCACGAAGTCGGGAGCGCCCCACCAGATAGACGAGAGGCGCTGCGGCCGCCCGGCTCGCTCCCCCGCGCCACACAGCGGAGCCAAGAAGCGGTGCGAGGCGGGTGTCAGCGCTGGATGCCGTCAGCCGGGGCGGCGACCGGCGACAGGTGACGGCAGCCAGGGTCCTGCCCACAGCCGGAAGCGCGACCAGGGCTGGCAGGCTCTCGGAGCCGGACCCCATGATCAGGATCTGTGGTTCCACGCGCCTCGTCACCGCTCACCATCTCGGAGCGGCCAGCGGACCCCCCGGACGGGGGCCGCAGACATGACGGAGCCATGCTGCGTCGCGCGCACGGCGTCACCGGCCCCCGCCCCGACCGCGCTCCGCCAACAAGGCAAGCAGCGCTACGTCCGTCGAATGAGCACTGGCTTCGTCGTGCTGTGCATTCGAGGCGGCGGGCAGGGTAGTCCTCGCCGAGGATGAGCTGGGCTGTTCGCCCCGCCCCGGGTCCGTTTGGAGGACGCCGGCGTTAGGGCGGGGCGCGCTCCCTGGAGGGGCCGGTATCGCATCGGCGGGAAAGCGAGTGCCTCCCCGCCTCCCGGCCCGCCCCTTCCGGAAGGACCACCCGTGGAAGTCACCCTGCTCGGCACCGCGGCCCCCGAGGGGCTGCCCCGGCCCGGCTGCCCCTGCGCGGGCTGCGCCGTTTCCGTCGGCGCGCACGCCCGCGCCGCGACGGCAATCCTCGTGGACGGGGTCCTGCTCCTCGACGTGGCGCCCGGTGCCGGCGCGGGTGCCGCCCGGGCCGGGCACGCACCGTCCGGGATCCGGTACGTGCTGCCGGCCCGCCCCGAGGAGGGCTGCCCGGCCGGAGCTGCGCTGCCCGGGCTGCCCCCGGCGAGTCGGCTGCCCGCCGGGCAGCAGCTTGCGGCGGCTTCCGGGCACCGGGTGCGGGCGGTCTCCCTCGACGTACCGGGCACCGGCTACGCGGTGACCGGCCCCGACGGCACCCGCGCCCTGTACCTGCCGCCCGGCGCAGCCCCCGCCGGACCCGCTGCCTCATCCCCCGGTGACGGGGAGGGCGCGGAATGCCCGTACGAGGTGGTCCTCGCGGACGGGGGCGGCTCTCCGGGAGTTGGTGAGGTGCCGCTTGCCTTGGGCCGGGGCAGGCTCACCGTGAACCGAGCCGGAACGGCGGGTCGCTTGCCACCCAGCGGACCTCTTCAGGCTGTCCGTCATCGTCAAGCAGCCCCGGGGAGCACCAGCAGGGCACGCCCCTCGTCCACGACCAAGCCCCAGCGCAGCTTCGTGGCCCGTCCACCGCGCACCGTACCGGCACGGGGCCTCCGGCGATGACGGCGGCCACTGGGCGCGATCCTGATCCGGCTTCTGCCGGTTCTACCGAGCTGTCACCGCCACAGACTAGACAGCTGCCCTGGTCATCGGCGTACGCCTCACGCCGGGCCGGAGTCCGTTCCGCCACCCCGCTGTCCCACGCCCCGCCAATGGGACCGTGTGGGCGAGTCCAGCCGCGCCGCGTCGGGCACCGAGACACCGTCGTAGTCCGCGAGCCACATACCCCCGCACAGCGCAGAGCCCGGGCCGATCTCGGCACGAGCCTGGTGTGGTGGTTCAAGCGCCGCTCCCTCAACCCCTGATCCTGCGACCCGGCGAGCCGCGTTCGCCGGCGCCTTCAGATGCGAAACCGGCGCCGGCTCGGAGCGGCACTCGTGACGGGTGGCATTCCGCTGGACGAACGCCGTCGGAACGAGGGTCCGCCCTCGTCGCCGCCTGATACTCCGACCGTCGTTAGACACCGTAGGGCGCCCTCACAGCCGCTCTCCGGCCGCTTCCAAAGCCGGAGGTCGGTAGGGGAATCCCGGGCTCGCAACGGCGCCCGGGAACCGGGTGTGTGCGCCCCGGCGTGGCCGCAGCCCACTACTCGTGTGCTGGCAGTCGGTCAGCGTCCGGTGAGATTTCCGATGAATCAGGAGCCGTAGTGACCGTTCAACGCATCGACGTGATTCGCCCTGCCGAGCTGAGCCCGGCCGACCTGGAGGTGTGGGGCGAGCTGCGGGCCACTACGGCGCCGGAGGCCAATCCCTTCATGAGCCCGGAGTTCTGCCAGGCCGTAGGCCAAGTCCGGCAGGGGGCCAGGATCGCGGTGGTACGCCAGGACGGCGAGCCGGCCGGCTTCTTCCCCTTCGAGCGAGGCCTGTGCGGCCGCGGCCGCGCCATCGGCCTGGGGGTGTCCGACTGCCAGGGGGCCGTGCTGCGCCCCGGTACGGTCGTGGACACCCGCGAGCTGCTGCGTGCCAGTTCCCTGTCCGTCTGGGAGTTCAACCACCTCGAAAGCGGCCAGGACCTGTTCCTGCCGTTCGCCACGGGGCAGTTCGCCTCGCCCGTCATCGACCTGGCCGGCGGATACACCGGCTACGAGGCCCTGCTCCGAGCCGGTTCCCGCACCTTCTTGAAGGCGACCCGGGCGCAGGAACGCCGCCTGGCCCGGCAGGCCGGGCCGCTGCGGTTCGTGTTCGACGAGCGTGATCCGGCCGTGCTACGGACGCTGATGGCGTGGAAGTCCGCCCAGTACCGCCGAACCGGCCGGCGCGACCGGTTCGCCCAGGACTGGATCAACAACCTGGTCCGGACGCTCGCCACCACCCGGGCGCCGTCCTGCTCAGGCCTGCTGTCGGTGCTCTACGCGGACGGGCGGCCCGTCGCCGCACACTTCGGCCTGCGCTCGCGCACCGTGCTGTCGTGCTGGTTCCCCGCCTACGACCGTGACTTCGCCACGTTCAGTCCCGGCCGCGTCCTCTACCTCCGCATGATCGAGGCGGCCGCCGCCGCGGGCATCGACATGCTCGATCTCGGCAGGGGCGACGCCGCCTACAAGGACTCGCTCAAGACTCGGGAACTGATCGTGCACGAGGGCGCCGTGCTCAGGGCCGGGGCCGGGGCGGCCCTGCACTGGCTCAGCCACGAGCCGCCACGCGCCGTCCGGGGGTTCGTACGCGAGCGGCCGCAGCTCAAAGCCGCAGCGCTGCGCACCCTCGCCATGGTCGGCAGTATCCGTGACCGCCGCACATGAACAGCGTCGAGCTCAGGTCCCGCTCACGGGCCGGTGTCGGGGCCCGACTGCGGCAGCCGTTGCTTCCGGCCGCCCCAGCCCGAAGGGGGCCTTGGGTTCCAAGGCCCCCTTCGGACCCGTAACCCGGGACTCCCCGCCGGTCCACGGACGCCGACGTCCTGAGTCCGACGGCGCCGTCAGGCACCCGGGGAGTGGGCCGCGCCGCCGAGTTCTTCGAGCTTTGCGTCGTCGGGGGTGGTGCGTGTGAGGGTGCCGTAGCCGCACCACCGGAACACCGTGGCTGCTTCCCGAGTCGCCCAGTGCTCCGGAGCCGGGCCGGTGGCTGATGGTCGCGGTCCGGTAGGTGCCGTGCCGCACCCCGCTGGACATGCTGTCCTCCAGGCTGTCCTTGAGCCCAGGGCAGTCCCGTTCGGTCACCACGGGGTCGGTGCCCTCCCGGGACTGCTTGATCTCCAGCCGCAGCTTGGTCCCGTCGAAGATCGTCGGACCGTTCACGGGGGTAGAAGCGGGCCCCGTCCCGCTTCAGGGCGAAGCCGTGCAAGGCAGCGGCGGAGCCGTGATGCCGCACCGCTCTCGGCACGCGGGCTGTACGGCGGATCGGCTGTGGGCGGTGTCGGCCAGTTGCTCGGGCACTGACCGGCAGCCTCGCCCGCCCGCCTGGGGAGCTAGACGGGCGGGCGTCGAAGGCTGGGGGGGACTACCAGTCGATGGCGTTCTGCCAACCGCCCGAGGTGCCCTGGGCGCCAATGCCTATGCCGGTCTGGCTGCCCTCGTACCACTTCGAGCCGACCCGCTTGCCCGACCAGGCATCCACGATATTGATCTGCTCCCAGCGGCCGATCGAGCCGAAGCCCCACCACTGGCACTCGCCGGGGTTGACGATGCGGGTCGCGGCACCGCGGTCCTGGAACTCGAGATAGGCCGGGTAGTTGGCCTGCGCGCACAGCTGGACCGAGCCGTTGCGGATGGTGGAAGCCGAGGCGCTCCCGGCCGTGCCGGCAATCAAGCCGGCGGCCAGGACTCCGGCAACCGCCGAGGAACACACGGCTCGCTTGATGCAATGGAACTTCAAGGCGGGGGTGGCTGACGGTAGTGGGACTTCACGGACTTGACCCGCCGGCCCTACCGCCTCTTGGGCGTGAGGCCGGAGTCACGCGTCGCTGCATGCCGGCATCACCGCACCCGATCGGGCCCGGGCCATCGCACTACGAGCCCACCACCCAAGGTGCGCGGGCTCGACGTGGCATGGCGCCGCGCCCCGTCGTCACGGCCGGAAGGGCCGCGGGCATGGCGGCCAGGGCCGGGGCCGACGTGGGGAGCGTGAGAAGCATGGTGACGAGCTCGTGCTCGATCACGCCCGTGATCACGATCCGTCGGACCTGCTCGGCCCCGGCGGGGGCCTACGCCTGACGGCCACGGTCCAGGTGTTCCTCAAGGATGCGTATCGCGTCATACCGTTCGATCACAGCCGCAGCATCACTCGGTACGTCGGCTCGCCACCAGCGGGTTTCCCCTGATCGAGCTCTCTCTCACCCGCACCGGCAGGAGTCGGGGTGTTACCTCTGGTTGAGGGGCAGGGCGACGTCGAAGACCTGCCGGTTCGCGGGTAGGCCCCGGCGGCGGTCGCGTCCCCGGTGAGCGGGTTGACCTCGTAGAAGCGGTAGGAGCCGTCGATGGAAACGCGCGCCCGAACCGCATCGAAGAACACCGGTCCGGCGACACCGCTGGGTGCCGTGATCTGCGGCCACAGACTGATCTTCTGCCATCCGACGCTGATGATCACCGGTGGCCGTACCCGTTCCCGGTCAGGCGGCAACCAGCAAGGTCACGATCTTCCCGTGGTGTGCCGCCCGATCCAGCCGGTGGCGGCCACCACTTCGCGCGCGATGTGCACGACAGGCCGCCCGTCGGTCGCCACCCGCACCGTGTCCGCGGGCGCCCGCTCATCCAGGAGCCGCGCGCTGCGGGCGCTGCCCTTCAGCTCCTGCTCCAGCTCCGAGCCGAGTTCCCGGCCTGCCAGCCGCTCGCCGGTCGTGGCATCGGAGGCAGTGAGCAGCACGCGTACGATCCGCACACCCGCCCCCATGGCACGCTCGAACATCCCCGTCGCCTCGGGCAGCACACTCGCCGTGTTCGTATAGATCAGGCGGCGGTAGCCGAGCCGGGCGAAATTCGCCCACACGGCCGTCAGATTGCTCTCAGTGATCCCCGAACGGTCGGGATCCCCCGCCGGCGCCGGATGCACCTGACCCATGAAGTCACCCTCGACGATCGCGTGCGAGACCGCCGCGGCCCGCAGGCGCGCCGAAACCTCCCACCCCACCGTCGTCTTGCCGACACCGGCACGCCCGCCGATGAGCAGTACTTCCGGATCGTCCATGGGAGGCAGCGTCCCAGCCCCCGACCGCTTCACGCGATCCGATTTCGATCCGCGCCCGCCCGCCAGTGCCCCCGGGTGGTGCAGGGCGTTGAGAGGCCCACGCATGCGGGGCCCGGCCGGACGAGACAGCCCACCCCGGCCGGCTCCGCCACGCACCCGCCGCCCCGCACCGACCACGCCGCTGGGGCTGGGGATCCGGGTGGGTGACCGGCATCCTGCCACCAGCCGTGTCCCGTCCAGGCCGGCTGCCGACCGCTGCTCCCCCGCTGCCCGGATCGGGCCTGAGAGGCTGCCCGAGACAGGACTGCGGCTTGCCGAAGCCTTCCCGGCTTGGGGCCGAGCGGGCCCCAGAAGCTCATCCGCCACCTGACCCGGACCCTGCGCAACATCCTGTTCGGCGCGCCCTGAACCCACCGCCAGACGTGACGCGAGCCCGGCTGCGCCGGCGCGACGCGCCGCGTGCGGGGCCCGGCCCCCCACCGCACCACCACAACAGGACCCGCGAGACCCGACCCACCGCGCCAGAACCCCGCCAAGCGGCTCGACCAGCACCGACACAGCCCCGAAACGGGCCACGCCCCCCACACAGCGAAACCGAAGGCTCGAGCAATGGCCGGGCGCGAAGGCGCGGCCGAAGGCCCCGGCGCCGCACCGACCTGCCCGGCCCACACCCGGAGCGGACGCCAGGGCGATGCGGGAGCCGTGCCGCGCAGGCCCGCGGCGTCATCAGCTCCGCTGTCGCCTCGCTGTGCCACCAGACCTGGGTCGTCATAGTTGGCGCCGTCGGCAAGCTACGACGCCCAGGTTGGCGTCCTCTTCGCGGACGAGCGGGTCAGACGGTCCGACCGAAGTACGCAGCGAGCCGGTCCGCCGTCGGGGCGTTGTCGGCGACGGGCTTGGAGGGGCCGAACATGCCGGTGGCCGGGCGGATCTCGTCGGGGAAGTTCCCGTACCAGCCGGCGAATGCGGCCTCGACGGCATCGGGGTCGCCGGTGCGGTCCTGGCCGGTGGCGGTGGCCAGGTCCCAGCCGTGCAGGACGACCTCCAGCAGGTGCAGGTCCACGATCCGGGGACCCACGCCGCCGCCGGGCAGCGGCATCCGCCGCTCCACCGCACCCTCGCCCCGCCAAGCGGCGAGGACTTCCTTGGCGCCGCGTGCGTACACATCGCCAGGCTGCTCGTCACCAATCTGGTCGCGGGCGAAGAGGGAGAAGTCGGGGCCGCCGCCCTGCGCGAGGGTGACGTAGTAGGGGTTACCGGCAACCAGGTGGTTGGCCAGGGCCCGCACGTCGAAGTCCTCGCACGGGGTGGGACGGCCGTACTGGGCGGGAGTGACGTTGCCCAGCAGCCCGGCCGTGTGGTTCAGGGCCTTTTCCAGCAGAACGATGTCGGACACGATTGCGCCTTTCCTCGGGAGGTCTGAGAGCCCATGGCGGCAGTGGAGCCGCGGGACTCGCCGGTCGGGCCCCAGCGTCCGTCGGAAGACCGGCGGCCGGACCAGCAACCTCAGAGTGCACGCACTTGCGGACAGCTTCTGTCCGCAACAGAAGCGGAGCGGGCGCTCTGCGGCACACCCTCGTAGACGGACTCGAACGCGCGATGGAATTAGGCGTCGGTGTACTGGGCGGCGTACTCCTCGCTGGGGGGTATGACGGTGATGACGTCGATCAGGACGCCGTCCGGGGCGGCGACGATGAAGTGGCGCTGCCCGAACTTCTCCGTACGCAGCGGCAAGACCTCGCGCAGGCCGGCCCGCGCCACGAGCCGCTGGTGCTCGGAGTCCACGTCGTCCACCTCGAAGTTGAGCAGCAGGCCGCCCTGAAGTGCGTTCCGGTAGCCATTGGGGACGGTCGGGTGGGTGTGGTCCAGGAGGGCCAGCTCGTACTGCGGCGCGTCGGGGCGGCGCAGGCTGACGTACCAGTCCGCCTCGAATGTCACCTCGAACCCGAGGTGGCGGGTGTAGAAGTCCCGGGAGGCCGCCACGTCCCGGGTGGCGAGCACCGGGTAGAAGCCGCCGAGCTTGGTCGTCGGAGTCAGAGTCGGAGTCGCCACGGTCGCGGTCGCGGCTGAGGTCGTGAGTTCGTTCGTCATGGCAGAAGCCCTTCAGATCCATTTCACATACCCAGGGTATGTGAACCATGGGGTTAGCATACCTCGGGTATGCGAAATGGAAAGGGAGGTGCGCGCGATGGCGGCAAACCGGGCGGCGCAGCGGGAGGCCACGCGGCAGGCGCTGCTGGCCGAAGGGCAGCGGCGGTTCGCCGCCGACGGGTACCACCACGTGGTGCTGGCTGAGGTGGCGCGGGCGACCGGGGTCACCAAGGGGGCCGCCTACCACCACTTCGACAGCAAAGCGGGGCTCTTCCGGGCCGTAGTCGCCGAGGTCCAGCAGGAACTGGGCGAGCGGGTGGCGAACGCAGCCGAGGAGTACGAGGACCTCTGGGATCAGCTCCGGGCCGGCTGCCGGGCCTTCCTGGCCGCGGGAACGGACCCGGCGGTGCGGCAGATCCTGCTGGTCGACGCGCCGACCGTGCTGGGCTGGGACGAGTGGCGGGCTCTGGACGAGGAATCCTCCGCCCGGCATCTCACGGAGGCCCTGGCGGCACTTGCCGCAGCCGGGACCATCGCCGATCAGCCGGTGGAGCCCCTGGCCCGGCTGCTCTCGGGGGCGATGAACGAGGCTGCGCTCTGGATCGCGCGGGGCGGGGACCCACAGGCCGCGGAGCAGGCGCTCGACCGGCTCCTGGCAGGGCTGCGCACCCCCGCGTAGCGTCTCGTGCAGGGCCGCGCGGCGGGCGCAGTACGAGAGCTGAACCGTGTCCGCCCTGCCGCCCGCCCTGCCCCGGCTGCGCACCTTGGTCACCTGCCTGCACGGCGAACTCGACCGAGCCGAGAAGGCGTCACTGTGCGCCGCGGAGGAACAGGACCCTTTGCGCAGCCCGGCGACCATCGAAGGAGCCGCCCGCACGGCTGGTCGAGCGCGGCATCGGGTACGGCCGACCCTGTCCCGTCTCCACTGGGGAGGACGACGGGGCCCCGGCGGCAAGGGTGCAGCCCAGTTGCGGTTCTGGGTCAACGGCGAGGACGTCGTCGAAGCGGCGGTCGGCGAAGACGGACGCGGCCCCTACACCTCTGATGCGCTGCCGGCCGGTCGGCCCAGCCTGCTCCGCGCGAAGTGGCTCGCGCTGAGGCGGACCACTGGCGGCAGGGGCCGTGAACCGTGCTGCTGGTGCGGTTGGCTGTCGGACCAGGCAGCAGTGATCAGTGGTCTGCGGAATGGGCGTCGCCGATGAGCTGCGCCGTGAGCTCCATGCAGCGCATCCGGGCGGGAGAGAAGTCGTAGGGCATCTTGGTGATCGCTTCGAAAGCGCTTATCTGCGTGTCCTCTTCCCCCTTCAGGTCGGCGTCGTAGATCTCGAAGAGCTTCTCCTCTGCCGTGTCGAGCCCAGCTGCCTCGATGGCTTGCTCCAGGGCGATTTGCTGGGCGCAGCGGCGTACGGCGAGGTCTTCGACACGCGGGTCGTCGGGCTCGACGCCGTCATCGAGGGCGGCCTCGGCCGCGTCGAGACGGTCTTCCTCTGCTCGCAGCTCGGGGTTCGTGGCCAGCGCGATGAACGCGCTGGCCTGGATGGCGGCGCCCAGCGGCCCGAAGATCCGTTCCGTGACGAGGAGGGCTTCCACGTCCGACGGCCGCAGCGCGCCCGGCGGAAGGTGGCTGAGCCGGTCCGTCACCAGTTCTGAGAGCAGCCCGAGCGGATTGCCCACCTCCTGCAAGCGCTGGACGGCCGCACGCTGACGTTTGATGGCGGCTTCCTGCACCGCCAACGTCTCCTCCAGTCTGCGCAGGATCTCCTCGATGTCCCGGGCTTCGTCGAAGGCGGCCCGCATGTCGTCCAGGCTGATGCCGGCCGTTGCCATCTTGCGGATCCACAGCAGGCGGATCATGTCTTCGTAGCCGTAGCGGCGGCGGCCGTCCCCGCCTCGCTCGGGCTCCGGCAGCAGACCGATCGCGTGGTAGTGGCGGATGGCGCGTGGGGTGGTCCCGGCGAAGGCCGCAGCGTCACCGATCTTGACCTGGCGGGGAGGCATGAGGGAGGGGTACATCGTGGATGGGGCCTTTCGTGCGGGGTGTCCCCACCACACCACATGCCGCTACGGCAGGTGCAACAACACCAACCAGGCCTCACCAGAAGCGCACCGTCCTCGCCGTGGTGCTCACCGGCAGCGTGTTCGTACAGGCATTGATGGTGTGGACGTTGGTCAGCGGGAGCGACCCGGAGGACGGGTCGCTGCCGCTGACCCCGCTGCGCGTGCTCACAATCCTGGGCGTCGGGACGGCCCAAGTCACACTGGTCTGCGTATGGCGACTGGTGACCATGGTGCAACTCGGTACCGTGTTCTCCCACGCCGCCTTCCGGTACGTGGACGTCATCATCGGCGCGATCCTCGCGGCTGCTCTCGTGTGGTTCGCGGTCACGGCCCTCAATGCGCCCGGCCAGCGGGACGACCCGGGTGTCACCCTCATCATGGGCGGGATCGGCCTGGCCATCCTGGGAGTCGCGCTCATCGTGCTCGTACTGCGGACGCTGCTCGCCCAGGCCGTCGCCCGAGACGTCGAAGCGTCACAGATGCAGGCCGAGTTGGACGGGGTCATCTGATGCCGATCACCGTCGACATCGACGTGATGCTGGCCAGGCGGAAGATGTCCGTGGGCGAACTCGCCGACCGCGTAGGGATCACGCCCGCCAACCTGGCGGTACTGAAGAACGGCCGCGCCAAGGCGGTGCGCTTCACGACGCTCGCCGCGCTGTGCGAGGTGCTCAACTGCCAGCCAGGCGACCTGCTCCGCTGGGAAACCGAGGACACTCCAGGCGCTTGAACCGCGCCCGCCGACACCTCATCGCCGAATCCCGATCTCCTGGGCTGTCCACGGTGCGCCGGGCGGGACGGGCCGGTACGCCGGTGCGGAGCGGACGGGCGGCTGGTGATCGTACTGCCCGAGGTGCTGTGCACGCCGCCCGCTCTCGGAGGGCTGCTGGAACCACCAGCCCCGACGATCACGCACCGTGGCTCTTGCAGTCCCCCGTCACCCGACCCGTGGCGACACCCCAGCCGAGCCGGTCACGGCCTGGCAGCGGAGCCGTAGACGGCACCCATGGGGGAAGCTCCGGTAGTGACGTAGTCATGGATCCCGGCCAGGTACGCGTCGCGTTCGATGAGTCCGTCGTGGTCGATGTCGAGGTCGTCGAAAGCCCGGTCGGCGTCCGAGGCGATGTTCCGCGAGGCGACCCTGAGGCGGGTGAACTCCTCCCGGGACAGCCGGCCGTCGCCGTCGCGGTCCGCGAGGTCGAAGAGCGAGCCGAGCGCCGGGCGGCAAGACCGCTCAAACGCGTCGTGCCCGGCCCAGGTACGGTACTCCTCGAACGTCACCCGGCCGTCGCGGTCGCCGTCCATGTCCGCCCAGACCTCCTCGTGGGCGGCGTATGCGGCAACAACCACGGAGTGTCCGGCTTCGCGGCCCATCGCCGCGGCCGCGCGATCCACCCTCGCGAGGTACTCCGCTCGCGAGATGACGCCGTCACCGTCCACGTCCAGCATGGCGAAGATCCGCCGCTTGGCCGCATCGGTGACCGTCACCGTGGTTCCTTCAGACATCGTCCCTGCTCCTGTCGGCTCGATCGACGATCACGCGCAGACCCGCATCGCTCACACCGCGGCCCGCATCATGATGATCACGAGCCCGGTTGTACCGGCCGACACACCATCAGCAACAGTCCTCCGTCGCAAGGTTCACCCGGCCGGGGAAGCAGGTTCACCACCGAAACGGCACTGCATCCCTGAACACCGGGCACTGGCATCCGTCGTGCCCGGTACAACTGGGCCAACAAGGGCGATGAGCCGGGTGTCGCCCCGGTCTGGCGCAACATCAGCCCCAATGACTGACCACCGCTGGTCCGTTTCCACCACGAGAACACGATGAGGGTGCCCACTGCTCCCCCGCCAGGCCCAGCAGCGCGGTTGTCGCACCCAGCGCCAGGTAGCGGTATTCGAAGCGGAGTTGGAACTCCCATCGGGCATCGGGCCGATGGAGAACGCCGCAATGCGCGGCATGGAACGGGCTCGGCTGCCGAGACCGTGCCGGCTGACATGGACTTCGCAGACGGTGTCGATCAGGTCGCGGAAGCAGCCTTCCCGCCCCGCCTGGGCCAGCTGCGCGGACAATCGGCGGTACACGGCCGCGGTCACAGAGTGTCCGAGGCATGCGCTTGGATGAGCGCGTGACCGTTCATGACATCGCTCGGCAGCTGCCCGAGATAGCCGTCCTCCGAGACCATTGCCGTTCCATGGCCATGCTGGAGGCGGCCCTGAGTCCTGAGTGGGGCGACCGCTACCACTCCTTCGATGCCCACTGGTCCGGGACCGAGTCGATGGCCTCGATGCGCGACGGGTCGGGTGATGAGTACTCGATCGTCTTCGGGGCCGTCGGCGCGTACATCAGGGGGTTCGCCCATGAATCACCCATGAGTCCCTATGTCGAGGACGGGCCGTGGCCCGGCGTACTCGACGAGGTTCCTGAGGTCTTCCGGCCGTGTGTTCAGGAACCTGCGTTCTCGGACGAGGACGGGATGCCTGTCATCACGGCATGCATATGGCGCGAGACGGGTGACGATGCCTGGAAGACGGGGACCATCGACTTCCCTGAGAGCGTGGTGGGCGACCCGGATGGCGCCGGGTGCTTGTTCCAGTTGCTCGCGGATCGCTCGGCAGAGGCGTTTCAGCGGTGGGCCGAGGACTACTACGAAATCAGTATCAGCTTGGAGGCTGTCCGTCATGTCTTTGCCTTGCGCCCGCTGACCGAAGCGGTGCTCACTGCGTTGAACCCTGACGTCACCCTTGACGATCTCGCCGGAGACATCGCCGAGATCGGCTATCCGCAGGGTTGAGGCATTCGGCAGGGGTCGCCGGTCTCGATTTGGGTCGCAGCTCAGGAGCGCGGCGCAGGGTGTGGGGCAGCACCCGGCGCGGACGATCGGCGATGCGGTGCCGAGTTGTTCATGCTTGAGCATGGAGGAAGAAAGGTTCCGCCACGCCGCACACTCGCGCCGTGTCCCGGCGCCGTACCCCGACCCCGCTCAGGCGGCCGGACTTGTCGTCCGGCCGCACAAGAGTTGGGGCTACTTGTCGCAGGCCACGCCGTCGCCGTCCTTGTCGAGGGCGGACCGGTAGCCGGGCTGGCCCTTACGGATGGGCGCCGCGCCGGCCGCCTTGGCGGCGTCGCAGTTCTTGTAGTAGGCGCTTCCGCCCCCGCCGGTACCGGAGGTCCCGTCAGCCTCCTCCTGGGTCGGGGTCGGGGCCTTCGTCACCTCGGCGTGCAGCCGGGTGCCGGTGGCGGCCGGGCACGTCTTGCCGGGCGCGACGAGGTGGAGGGTGGCGTCGGCGGGCGCCGCTCCGGCCGCGGGGCTCTGGAAGCAGACGCCCCAGTTGGAGTGATACGAGGCGAGGGGCACATCGGTGTAGACGCTCAGCGCGCTGACCTTGGCCACCCCGGCACCCTTCAGGGCCTTTTCGGCCTGATCGAACGGCATCGAGACCACGTTGGGCAGCACAGGAGCCGCACTCGGCTCCGCGGGCTTCCCCGGAGTGGTGGCGGCGGAACCCGGCGAGGCGGTCGCGGCGTTGGCCGCCCCGACCTTGTCGTCATCCGCGGCCTTGTCGTCGCCACCGGAGAACAGCACGATCAGGAACCAGAGGGCCGAGAGCACGGTGGCAACGATCTTCTTGCCTTGCGTCCACCGGGTCATCCAGGCCAGCGCGATCCCGAGCGGGGGCAGCAGCACGAGCGCGGCGATGATCACACCCGTGCGCTGCCACCAGCGCTGGACGGGCTGCTGGGGATAGGGGGCGTGCTGAGCAGGTGGCGAGTACACGTTTCTCCTGGTGACAGTGCAACAGATGTTCAGACTGCAACCATTTTTGATCATGATGTCGCTACATGCCACCGAAATGGTTCATTCCTGATTTGGCGGGGAAGGGCTGTTCGGTCGGCGTCAGCGGGTGCGTACGGCCGTGACGGTGAAGCGCTCGACTTCCGCCAAATGGCCGCCGGTGGAGGCCACGATCGTCAGGACCGGGTCGGCGGGGCGGGTGTACGAGACTGTCGCGGTCCAGGGCTGGTCCGAGCCCCCGCCCGGGGTGCAGCAGGCGGTGCCCAGTGGCCGCGCCGACGACGGCTCGCGCACGTCCACCCTGATGCTCTCGTCCACGCCGGTGATCCGTCCGCCGACCCCGAGCGGGGAGCTCGCCGTGGCGCCGTACGCGGGTGCGGTCAGCGTGAACGTCGTGTCGTCGGTGCCCACCACCTCCCAGGGGGCATCCGGTCCCGTTCCGTAACGCACCAGGTGGATGACTGCCGCGGTGCCGCGACGGGCCTCCTCGGGGGCGCTCAGGCCGACGCCGATCCGGGCGTGCCGGCCACTGACGGAACGCGAGGAGATGCGGTCGATCCCACCGAAGCCCAGGTAGTCCTGGACGAAGGCCAGCGCAGTCTGGTCGGCGTCCAGGTGCCAGGGCTGGTGGCCGCCTTCACGGTAGGACCGTTGCCATTCCTGCACGTGCGCGGGCGTGGTGAACGGCCACAGCGGCTGCAGGCCCTCTCCGAGGGCCGGTTCGGCCGCTCCGGTTGCCGAGCCGGCAGGGGCAGGAGAAGGGCTGGTCGAGGTGGGCGTGGTGGGCTCGGGGGCCGCCGACGCAGAGACAGAGGGTGTGTGGGGTGAGCCGGTCGGCCGGCCGGTGGACGCCGGCCGCTCCGGGGCGCCGTCGTTGCAGCCTGTCAGCAGCAGCCCGGTGATCGCCGCCGCGGTGAGGAACCGATGGGGCCGGGTGGGCCGGAGCCTGATGATCATGGGGACTCCAGGACGGTGGCGCCGGACGAGCACACCCCCGCGCTGACGGGTGCTGCCGACGGCGCCATCGTCCCACCAGAGCGCCCCGCTGGGAAGTCAAGACGCCCCCACCGACGTCAGCCTCCAGGACCTCAGGGGCGTCCTCGCACGGCCCGAAGCGGAACAGCCGCGCGGCGGCGGTCGTCGCGCCGGGCAAGGACCTGGGAGGGAAACGGAACACGGCAGCTTGGTGAATTCCCCAGCGTGCGGGGCGGATTGGAGGGATCTCCACACATCGACGGGGGTCGCTTTTTGGATCTTTCACCAGTACGAGGTCAGTCCGCTGGCGGATGAGACTTCCTCCACGGGCCGCGGCTCATTTCAGGAGCCGACGCCACAAATCGAGGGGAACCGCCACGATGAGTGGTCAGCTGTACGACGGTATCGGGGAAGCCTTCGAGGGCTTCAAGACCCTGCCCATCATCCGCTACGCCGAGGTACCGGGCTTCCTCGCCCTGGTCGGCGACGTGACCGGGAAGTCCGTGCTGGACATCGCCTGCGGGACCGGCTTCTACAGCCGTGAGCTCCGCCGCCGGGGCGCGTCCCGGGTCTTCGGGTTCGACATCTCCGGCGCGATGGTCGACGCCGCCGAAGCCATCGAGCAGGCAGAGCCCCTCGGCATCGCCTACGAGGTCGGGGACACCGCCAGCCTGCGGACCTTCGACGAGCCTTTCGATGTCGCGGTGGCCGTGCAGGCGTTCAACTACGCCCAAAACGTCGCCGAGATCGAGCAGATGATGCGCAACATCCACCGCAGCCTCAACCCCGGCGCCTCGTTCTTCCTCTTCGTGCAGAGCCCGGACTTCGACTTCGACGGCCCGTCGCTGTCCAAGTACGGCTTCCTGTGCGAGTCGACCGGGAAGGACAGCGAGATCGGCCGGGGGATCCGGCTCACGGCCCTGCTGGAGCCGCCCGTGTCGTTCGAGGCCACCGTGCCGTCGCAGGAGACGTACGAGAAGACGCTGACGGCGGCCGGGTTCTCCGCGATCGAGTGGGTCCGCCTGGACGTCTCGGAGGCCGGCGTGCAGGAGTTCGGCGAGGAGTACTGGCAGGACTACGCCGGGAACCGCCCGCTGACCATGATCCGCTGTACCGCCTGACCGACCGTCCGCCCTCTCGCACTCACCCGGCCGATCCGTCGCTTTCGGTTCGGCCGGGTGGGGGCGGCCCTCAGGCGGCGAACGGGTTGGTGTGGCCGGGCAGCTGCTGCCCCGGGCGCACGAACCGCCGGCCGCCCAGTTCGTCGCGCACCGCGAGGAACCCGGCGGCCGTCAGCCGCCGTGCGATCCTCCCGCGGCGGATCGCGCCCACCTTGAACGCCACGGTGAGGAGCAGTGCGACCGCCCCGCCGGAGGCCACCGCTTCGACCGGCGACCTGTCGATGAGCAGGAGGACGGTCAGGACCGCGCAGGCGAGGTAGCCCTTCACCTTCTGGCTCCGGTCGGCGACGTACAGGGCCATGACGTCGAAGGTGATGAGGTCCTTCAGCACGGCCACGGCACCGGCCGCTTCCGGGAGCGGCTTCAGAGAGTCCGGCTCCAGCCCCGGCGCTGTCCCGCCGTTGCCCGCCCGCGGATGGGCGGTGATGGTGGCCGCCTCGCGGACGCGTGCGTCGGGCTGCGGGTCCCGGTACATCCGGACCTGGACGAGCGAGTTCTTGAAGCCCGTCCTGTACGCCGTGCCGTACGTGTAGCCGTACTGCTCCGCCACGTACGCCAGGGCGGCCGCCTTCGGCGTGGAGCCCTGGGGGGCGATCTCGACGATGTCCTGCTGACGGGCGATCTGCTGGAGCATCCCCGCTACGTGACGTTCTACGGACATCCTGTCCCCCGGCCCGTTGGGACCCCGTGCCTGGGGCCGACCGGCGCACAGCCTAGTGGCGCCGGATCATGCTCCTCACGACCAGGTCCTCAACGGCCCCGTTCCGTGGGCGGGCAGCGTAGTCGCCATCGGGGGCAGGGGCGGGTGGGCCGGCGCCGTGCGGTGCCGGCCCGGGCTGGTGTCACGGGCATTTCAGGGTGCGGGGGCGGTCCGCGGTTCCTGCTCTTGATCCTGCTGCTCGGACAGCCCCTGGAACCAGTGCGCTTCCGGCGAAGCGTCGACCGACGGGTCGAGCGGAGGCGAGGAATCGTGGCCAGGCTGGCTTCCGGGGTGGGGCTGGTGCTGACCGTCGCCGGGCTTGGCCTCCGGGTTCGGCTTCGGCTTGTGCTCGGAGTGGCCGCCTTCGATCACGAAGGCCTCGGCGATCGGCGAGGATCCCGTCGCGCTGGGGCCACCGAGGGCGTAGACGCAGTGGCTGTGCTTGTTCCCGGGGCAGGGAGCCGTGGCCGCGCCCGGGTTGACGCGCGCCGTGGGGAGCGGGGGCAGGGTCGCCCAGGCGTTCGCGGCCGGGGTGTAGGCCTCGAAGGTGTTCAGGACAGGGTCCAGAGCAGTGCTGCCGCCCACGGTGTAGACGCAGCCGTTGCTCATGCCCTTGGGGCAGGGGGCCGCCGCCGTGCCGAAGTCAGCGCGGGGGGTCGGGATGTCGGCCGCGTACTGCCATTGGCCGAGGGCGGGGCTGTACACCTCCACCGAGGGGAGCAAGCCGGGGACGCCGGTACCGCTGATGGCGTACACGCAGGTGCCGTGAAGTTTCAGGTCTCCGGGGCAGGGCGCGGCCGCGCCGCCGTGGGCTTGGCGGGCGACCTGGAGGGGCGGCAGGGTGGCCCAGGTGTTGGTGGCCGGGCTGAACGCCTCGACCGTCGCGAGCGGGGTGTCGGTGCGTCCTCCGAAGACGTACACGCAAGTTCCCCGCAGCCCCAGGTCTTCGGGGCAGGGGGCCGTGGCAGCAGCCGTCTCCGCGCGCCCGGTGGGCATGGACCTCACGGTCAGCCACACGTTGGTCTCTGTGCTGTAGGCCTCCACGTTGTTCACGTGCGCACCGCGCCCGCCGATGCCGCCGACGACGTAGACGCAGTCGCCCTTCACCCCGCCGGGGCAAGGCGCCGTCGTGGTCGCGGGGTCGTAGCGCGGGAACTTGTGGGCGGGCAGGGTGACCCAGGTGCCGGAGGCGGGGCTGTACGCCTCGAGCTTTTGTCGGTCGCCCGTATCGACGGCGCTGACGGCGTAGACGCAGGTGCCGTGGAGCCCTTCCGGGCATTTCGCAGTCGTACTCGCCACGACGCTGTAGAACGGCCCCGGCATGTCCGGGAGCGTCACCCACACGCCCTGGGCGGTGGCCGCGGTGGCCGCCAATGCCAGCATGGGGGCGAGGGACATGACGGCGAGCCGGCGCAAGAGCGGGCGTCTGGGTCGGGCCGGCGGGGAAGCCTCGTATGCGCTTCGCGGGACGCGCCTCATCGGGCACCTCTCTCCGGGCGTGCCTCGGCGAGAGCTGCCGTGGCGGGAAATGGGAGCACCCGAAAGTTACCTACGATGATCCGATTAATGCGGAGCGTGACGACCGTGCGTTCCGAGTCTTACCCGGTCGGCCGATCCCGGCCCCGGCGCCCAGACCCCGGCTCCGACCGGGAACCGGTGTGGCCCGGCCGAGGCCGGGCCACACCGGGCTGGTTCAGCTGATGGCCTTGATGCCGTTCCAGCCGCCGCTGCCGACCTGCGTCACCGGGCCGTCGATCGGGCCGTGAATGTCCCTGCCGCCCTTGTAGAACTTCAGGGTGCCGTCGCCCGCGGTGGCCCACATGTCTGCGGTGCCGTCGAGGTTGGCGTCGGCGGCGCCGGCGATCAGCGGCCGGAAGGACGTGGTGTAGGCGCGTCCGTACTCGGTCCGGCTGCTGAAGGTGCCGTTGGGCTGTCCGAGGTAGTGGTACAGGATGCCGTCCCTGGTGTCCCGGGCGAGCAAGTCGACCAGGCCGTCCTTGTCGGCGTCGCCGGGGGCCGTCAGGGTCATGACGTTCCAGCCGGCGGTGCCGATGAGGACGGGTGCCCCGAGGGACGGGGTGGTGCCGGGGATGCCCGCGTACCGCCACAGCTTGTCGGAGTGCTGGACGACGAGGTCGGGGTGTCCGTCGCCGGTCATGTCGCCGACGCCCACGGCCTGGGCGGTGGTGGGCAGACCGCTGCCGCCTCGGTCCTGCGCTTGGTCCACGCCGTATGGCGAGCGTCCAACGCAGCCTGTGCGGCGGCCCTCGCGTCCTGGCCGGCGCGAAGGGCGGAGGCGTGCGCATTGTTGGCGTCCGCCTGCGCACTCGCGGCGGAGGACACCGCCCGCTCGGCCGAGGCCATCGCCCGACGCATCGAGTGGTTCGCGGAACGGGCCGCCCCCTGGGCCACGGACGAGGCCTGCTTCGCGCTCGCCGCGGACTTGGCCGCCGCGGTTGCCGCCGCGTCCGCGGCATCCGCGTTCTCCCGCGCGGTCCGTGCCGAGTCGGCCGCGTCCTTGGCGTGGCCCTCCGCCTTCAGCTTCCAGTTGTTTGCCTCCGTCGCCGCCTTGCGGGCTTCCGCCGCGGCCTTGGAGGCCCACGCGGCGTCCTCGAGGGCCTTCGCGGCGACCCTGGCGGCATGCGCGATGGCCGCGCGGATCGCGGAGACGTGGGTGATGTGGTCCTGGTCGAGCCGGGTGACGTGGAACTTGCCATGGGTGACGAAGTTCCGCCGCATGCGGGCGGGGCCCTCCAGGACGATCTGCGCGGCCGACTTCGTATAGGGCCCACCGGAGTTGAGGAGGGCGAACACCTCGACGTGGTCGTCCTCCTTCACCGCTTCCACGAGTTCGACGCTGAGGAAGCGGTGCAGGGCCATGGCGCTCGCGTCGTTCAGCGCCGCCTCTGCCTTGGCATTGACGGCGGCGCCCGGGTTCTGGTTCAGCAGCGTGAATACCGCGACGCGGTTCTGCTCGGCGGCGGCTTCTATCGCGCCGACGGCGAGGAAGTCCCGCGCCGCGTTCGGATCTTCGCTGGCCAGGGCTCGGTGAGCTGCCTCGGCGACCGCGGAGGACGCGTTCGTGGCCATGGCCAGCACCGTCTCCCGGTCGTCCTGCTGCTCGGCGAGGAGGCGGGCGGTGTCGATCCAGTTGGCGACGTCGTGGTCGGAGCCGGCCAGGGCGAACTCGGCGGCTTCCTGGGTCCATGTACCAGTGGAGTCCAGGAGCTTGACCGCGGCCTGCCGGCCGGACGTGACGGCCGCGGCCATGTCACCGCCCCGCAGCGCCGCGGTGGCTGCCGCGACGAGGTCCTTGATCTCCGAGGCGGTCTTGTCCGCCTGGGTGCGCTGCCTGGCGGCCCGGCCGACTTCGTCGGTCTCCTCCAGAGTCAGCAGGCGCACCTCCTCGATGGCCATTTCGGTGTCCGCGGCGATCCGGCTGGTCTCGGTCTCCCGGGCCGCCTGCTCCACGGCCTGGGCCTCCTTGACCGCGTCGGCAGCCGTGTTGGCCGCCTGCACCGCGGCCGCGGCATGGGCGGTGGACCGGTTGGCGTAGTCGATCGCCTTGCCCGCGTTCGCCGCGGCTTCCTCGGCCGCGGCCGCTGCCTTCTCGGCGTGGGTGGCGGCACTGTTGGCGGCGTCCCTGGCCACCCGGGCGGCGGTCGCGGCCCGGTTTGCCAGGGTTTCGGCGATGCCCGCGGCCCGGCCGGCCCGCGCGGCGGCGGCGTCGGCCTCGGCCGCTGCCGCCCTCGCCTGGGCGGCCTGCGACTTGGCGGCGCCCGCGGATGCGGCGGCGTCGTAGGCGGCGTTGGCGGCGGCCGCCGCGTTCTGGGCCGCGTGCCGGGCAGCCGAGCCGGCTGCGGCGGACTGCTGGGAGGCGGTGGCAGCCTGGTCGGCGGCCGCGGCGGCGGTACGCGCACGGGCGGCGGCGTCCCGTGCGCCCTGGGCGGCCTGACGTGCTCCCGCGGCCTTGGAGGAGTCCTTCGACGCGGCGATGGCCGCGTTGTAGGCCCGGGAGGCGGCATAGCCGGCGGAAGCGGCCGCGCCGGCGGCGGCCTGCGCGGCCTGCGCAGCACGGCTCGACGCCGACTGCGCCGTACGGGCGGCGGATATCGCGACCTGGGCGGCGCCGGCGGCACCGCGTGCGGCGCTCGCGGCGCTGTTGGCCGCCCGCGCCGATTTCCGGACGTCGCTCTGGGCGGCCCGCGCCTCCTCCGCCGCCTTCAGCGCGGCGGCCTTCGCCTTCTCGGCCGCGTCCTTCGCCCGGTTGGAGGCGGCGACGGCCTGCTCCGTCTGGAGCTTCGCCCGGTTGCCCTCCCGAACCACGATCTTGACCAACTGGTCGATCGTCGCTGCTTCCTCGTCCCGCGCCCGTGCGATGTGCTGCCCGGAGACGAGGAACTGGTGGATGGCCTGCGGTGACCCGTCGCTCAGCGCACGCTCGGCGTACTTCTTCACCTCGGGGGACGCCGTACCGAGAAGGGAGAAGACCTCGGCCCGCTCGTCCTCCTGCTGCGCGGTGAACTGCGTTTCCTCCAGGAACTTCCGCAGCGCGGCCTGGGTTCCGGTCTCCAGGGCCTTGCCGGCCTCCCGCTTGATCGCGGTACCGCCGTTGTTCATGACGGTGAACAGGGCCGCGCGCTGATCCGTCTCCAGCGACTGCCGGTATCCGCCGTCGGTCAGATAGGCGGCCATCGCCGCGTCGCCGCCGGACAGCGCCGCACTCGCGCTCTCGCGGACGGACTGGCCCGCGTAGGGGAGGACGGTGAGGATGCCGAAGCGGTCGTCCTCCACCCTCGCGGCGTGAAGTTCATGGGTCAGGAAGGCGGAGAGGGCGGCCGGGGTTCCGACGAGAGCGGCTGCCGCGGCCTCGCGTACCGTCCGGCCCCCGGTCTTGTACGCCCATACGGCCCTGCCTCGCTCGGTGTCCGGCAGGCCCTCCCCCGCGGGATCGGGCCCGGCGGCGTAGGCCGGGCCGGCCGTCAGGGTGACGGCCGAGGGCAGGGTGGCGACGGCGGCGGCCCCCGCGATGGTGCTGAGCATCCGGCGCCTGCTCCAGAAAGACGGCGACGTCACGTGTGATTCCCCCTACGAATACTGCGACGCAGGCCTGTGGGCCTGTACGTCGGACAATGCGGCGGCGCGGGGGCGGCAACCATGCCCGGCCCGTGCGTCAACCACCGTGAAATTCCATGCCGTTGGCCCTGCGAACCTCCCAGGTGCGGCCGACGGCTCCCCCCGATCGCCTGCGTCTGCCCGCCACGGCCGAACGCTGTCACCGGAGGGCGGAAGTGAGTCTCGCGGGAAGTGATCACCCTTTCCAGGGTGTGAAAGTGCAGATAATTGGACTGCCGCCCAGACCCCGGGGCCGGCCGTCGGGCCGCAGGGCTGAGCCAGGAGCAGCAGGGCTGAGCCAGGAACAGATGGGGACGTGCTGAGCGGACCGGTGACCGGCCCGGCCTAGCGCACCGTCGCGACCTCGCCGGTGCGCTACGCCGACGGCGAGGGACTGCCGTTCCGGCACGCCGAGGCCGGAACGGGCTGATGCTGACCCGCACCTGACCATGCAGAACCGGGCAGCTTGATCCGCCGATGCATCACCTGGCGAGAGCGGCACGCCGACGCCCGGCGCCTACAAGCCGTCGCCGAGAGGGCAAACGTCGCCTGACCCGCACTAGCGTGCAGCGAGCCGCTCCAGCAGGGCGGCGCTGCGTGCCAGCAAGGCCCGTTCCTCGTCGCTGAGTTCGGCTTCGATGGCCTGTGCGAGCCAGCCTGCCCTGCGGCCGCGCTCCGCTTCGAGAGCGGCCCGGCCCGCGTCGGACAGCTCGACCAGAGACTTGCGGCCGTCCGTGGGGTGCGCCCGGCGCGTGATCAGCTGCTGGTCCATGAGCAGCCCCACCGCCCGGGCCATCGACTGCGGACGTACGCGCTGGTCGGCGGCGAGGTCGCTGGTGGTCATGGCGCCGTTGCGGTCGAGCGCACCCAGTACGGCGGCCTGGCCCAGCGGGATGCGGTCCTCGTTCTTCACGCGTCGCAGCAGTTTGCCCATGGCGGTGCGCAGGTCGGCGGCGATGGCGGCGGCTTCCGAGGTGGGCATAGGGCACCTTACCCCGCTATTCAGCGTTGCTGCGCACCTGACCTGCACAGTCTTGCTGCACAGCTAAACTGAACAGCATTGCTGTATGGTTTGGATCGTCGGGCTCAGCGCCAGCGTCGTCGCAGCCGGGGCCCCGGCACACGACAACGGGGAGGAACCACCATGTCCGCACAGGCAGTCGGGACCGTCGACGCCACCATCCAGACGGTCACCGCCCGCAGGATCATCGACAGCCGCGGCAACCCCACGGTGGAAGTCGACGTCGTCCTGACGGACGGGTCCCTGGGACGCGCCGCAGTCCCCTCCGGCGCCTCCACCGGCGCCCGGGAGGCCGTGGAACTGCGCGACCAGGACTCCGCGCGCTGGCACGGCAAGGGGGTCGACCGTGCGGTCGCCCACGTCAACGGGGAGATCGCGGCGTCCGTGCGCGGCCGAGACGCGGCGGACCAGGCGGGGCTCGACACCGCGCTGGTCGCCCTCGACGGCACCGCGACGAAGGCCCGGCTCGGAGCCAACGCGGTCCTCGGCGTCTCCCTCGCCGCCGCCAAGGCTGCCGCGGCCGCCCAGCGCCAGCCCCTCTACCGCTACCTCGGCGGCACGGACGCCAACCTCCTGCCGCTGCCGATGATGAACATCGTCAACGGCGGCGCCCACGCCGACAATCCGCTGGACTTCCAGGAGTTCATGATCGCGCCGGTGGGTGCGGACACCTTCGCCGAAGCCGTCCGCATGGGCAGCGAGGTGTTCCACACGCTGCGCCGCGACCTGCTGGCCGCCGGGCACTCCACGGGCGTCGGCGACGAGGGCGGCTTCGCGCCCTCACTGCGTACCGCCGAGGAGGCCCTCGACTTCGTAGTGGCCGCCATCGAGCGCACCGGCTACCGCCCCGGCACGGACATCGGCCTGATCATGGACCCGGCGTCCTCGGAGTTCTTCCGCGACGGGGTGTACGACTACACGGGCGAAGGAGTGCGCCGCAGCTCCTCCGAGAACGTCGACTACCTGGTCAAGCTCATCGACTCCTACCCGATCCTCTCCATCGAGGACCCGATGGCGGAGAACGACTGGGACGGCTGGCGCGAGCTGACCGCCCGCGTCGGCGACCGCTGCCAGCTCACCGGCGACGACCTGTTCTGCACCAACGAAACGCTGCTGCGCGAAGGCATCGCCAGCGGCGCCGGCAACTCGATCCTGATCAAGGTCAATCAGATCGGCACCCTGACCGAGGCGCTGGCCGCCGTGGCCACCGCCCACCAGGCGGGCTGGACCGCCGTCATGTCCCACCGCTCGGGCGAGACCGAGGACACCACCATCGCCGACCTGGCGGTCGCCACCGGCTGCGGCCAGATCAAGACCGGCTCGCTCTCCCGCTCCGACCGCACCGCGAAGTACAACCAACTGATCCGCATCGAGGAGGAGCTGGGCGACTCGGCGCGCTACGCGGGCCGCTCCGCACTGCGCCAGGCGTGAACAGCGCGCAGAAGTAGAGATTGAGTGGGCCCCCGATCGTGGTCGGGGGCCCACTCGTGTGCCGGGGTGACAGAGTCCATGCCGACACGAACCTGTTCGCCGTCATGGTCCATGTCCTCGGCGAGTCCATCCGGCATGCCGGGCAGGCCGATCCTCCGCGAGAATCTCGACGGCCGGACCGGGTTGCGCGCCGAACACGAGACGCCGATCGACGAGGAAGCCCGTACGGCCTACCGCGCGAAGATCGAGCAGGCCGCCAGGTCGGCCGCACCATTCAAGGCTTAGAGGTTCGTCCCTTGTCCGTGCGGGCGCGGTCCACGCGGTCCGGGTCGGCGGGCGCGCCGACGCCCGGGCCGGTCCTGGACGCAGCTCCCGGCGGGCGGCCGTGTTCGTCGACCATCGCTCCCTGGTCGGGGAGCAGCGCTGGGCGGGGGTTCGGGGGGGCCGGGTCCTTCTCACCCATGGTTTTCCGCCTGCCTTCCTCCGCTACGGAACCCAATGCCGCGGCGGGTGCCGCCGGTGACTGGGCTGCCTCGGGCTCGGGTCAATCGGTCGGCTCTTGGGGCTTGGCATTGCCCGGGCCGGCAGCGGGCTGTCCGTCCTCGTCGTTCCCGTCCTTCTCGTGGCCGTCGCGCCGGGGCCGTCTGGCCTCGGTGTCCGGAAGATCGGGGGCGGGCGGGCCGGAGGGCGGAAGGTCAGGGGTGACAGCGTCGCGCTTCTCCGGCACACGATCCGGAAGCTCAGGATCCGACGCGGCACGATGCATGACAAGTCTCCTCGGTATCTCGGTAGCGGCACGGGTATGCCGCTGCCGCACGGGCGTCTCGCGGCCGACTACTCATGCTCCGGCGTCTCCCACGACTGCGCGCGCCGCTGCGCCACGGGGTTCTGCTCGACCGCTCGAGCCGACTCCCTGCGCCGTCGTCGACTGCCGTACCAGAAGGCACCGATCAAAAGAACGACGACGACCACACCGGCGAAGATGAGGAACAGCGCCGGCTGGCCTTCGGCCGCGAAACTCTCAGTGGCAGTCATGACCGGCGCCTACCCACGATCGGCAGGTCTATGGCCCCGGCCGCCGGCTCCCGCTTCCCACCCTGCAAAACAAGGAGGAGGCCGGAAGCCGTACGTGAAACGGCCGGCCGACGTGTCCCGGGCATCAACCCTCAGCGGTCGAGGCCCGGCGGCCGACCACCGGCCGCCGGGCGGGCATGGCTCAGACCAGCGCGTTCTTGTAGAAGATGCTGGAGCGCCGGTCGCCCTCCACGCCCGTCGCGAACCCGATGAAGAGGCGGGCCTCGCCTGCGTCGGTGCGGTAGATCGCCAGGCCCTCGGGCTCACGGTGGTTGAGGGTGGAGCCGGCCTTGGTGAGGACGGGACCCTGCTTCACGGTGCCCGTGTTGATGTCGACGCTGGTGACGTAGGTGTTGCCGTCGCCGGTGGGGGTGCCGTCGCCGGGGTACGCGTCTCCCGTCAGGTAGTACATGTACGAGCCGTAGAGGGTGTACCCCTGCGCGGTGCCGGAGATCGTCGGCTGCTTGAAGTCGACCAGCGGCGAGCCGAAGCTGCGCGTCTCGAAGGCGGAGAGGGGGTAGACGGCGATGCGCTTGCCGGCGCTGGTGTGGTAGCGCACGATCATGCGCCGGTAGACCGGGTCGACGGAACAGGTGTACTCGGTGGCCCCGGAGATCGGCTGGTAGGCAGCGGAGGCAGCCGGCGAGTTCAGGGTGGTGTTGGCGGTGTAGCGGATGGGGGCGAGCGCGGTGCCATAGCCGTTGGAATTCGCGTCACATTCGATCCACAGCTCGGTGCCGGAACCGCTCGGCAGTGCGGCGAAGGCGACGCCGTGGCCGAAGCCGTTGAGGTGCATGTACGAGATGTAGTTCCCGTCGAAGTCCATCTTGTTGATGCACAGATCACCGGCGGACTCGGCGCTGCCACTGCGCTTGGTCGCCACGAACAGGAACTTGTTCACCCAGTCGAAGGCAAAGCTCTGCTGGACCCGCGCACCGTGCGTGTTCTTGGACCGGAACAGGTCGTACGACGGTTCCGTGAGATCGAACCGCTTGGTCGCGGTCACATCAGCCGAAGCGGTCTGCGCGCCGACGCCGAGGCCGAACGCGGCAAGCGAGGCGCCAACACCGGTGCGTATGAGGCCGCGACGGGAGAGGGCGTAGCCAGGGTTGTGGTTCATGGGGGGAAAACTCCATAGGTACGTGTATGTGGGGGGGGTGGTGCCACGTGATGCTATCGACCTCAGGTGTGGTGTGACCTGCCGGGCCTCGGTGGGCATTTGGGGAGCCGTCAAGGGAAGGCCGGTATCCGGCGGAAATCGGGTCATCGCGTCGGATACAGCCTGCGAGGCCCTGGGGGTGACTGAGACGACCCCTTACGACGCCGACCGTGCCCGATTCACCCGCCAGGCTCTGGCACGCCTCGTCCTGTGCGATCACGCAACGAATGTTGCAGATGGCGCAGCCGGCAGCCGGCCTGGTCGCCACCGAGAACGACCCTGACACCGGTCCCGGAGGTCGGATAGGAGCGACCGGCGATAGGTGTCGGCGAGGTGACCCGGGCGGCAGAACGGCCACTGGTCCACGTGATCATGGAGTGCCCGAGGATGTGAACGTCAATTTCGACCGGGGCTTCGGCAGCAACAAGTACCGTATCTTGCAGGAGAGTTGGGCTTCACTGGTGAGATCGCCCGCAAGGGTGTACCCGCCCCGATCCAGGCCGGCAAGAAGCGGTGGACCGGGGAACGGACGCACTCGTGGATGAACGGCTACGGCAAGCTCCGGCGCTGCACCGAGGGGAACGGAGCGGTCGTCGAGTTCTACCTCCACCTTGCCGCGACTCTCGTCACCCTCCGCATGCTCATCCGACGCTCGACGAGCCGCTACCGCTGGGACGGCCGCCCCACCACCCGACGCCTCAAGTGATCCATCTGCCGGTCCGTCTTAATCGAGTGCGAGAGTCCCGGTCCGGGTGATACAAGGTCCGCGTGACTGATCATCTCTACTTCCCCACCCTGCTGCGGATGATTGACGAGCGTTCCGCCGCGTTCCGCGCCGCCGTCGCCGCGGCCCCCAGCCTCGACGCCGACGTCCCGTCCTGCCCGGGCTGGACGCTGTACGACCTGGCGAACCACCTCAGTGAGGGGGACCGCTTCTGGGCCTACATCGTGCAGAACACCGCGCCGGGCGACGAACGGCCGAGCAAGGACGGGCTGGCGGCGCCCAGGGAGCGCGAGGCCCTCATAACCTGGCTGGCCGACTCGACGGAGCAGCTGCTCACTGCTCTGCGCGAGGCCGGCCCGGACCGGGGCTGCTGGGCCTGGTGGGAGCCGTTGGCCTCGCCGCACACGGTGGCCGCCGTGGCCCGCCGCCGCGTCCCGGAATCGCTGATCCACACCTACGACGCCCAGCTGGCCTCCGGTACCCCGCGGGAGCTGCCGACGACCGAGGCGGTCGACACCATCGAGGAGTTCCTCGCCACCGTCTGCACCGGCACGGTCCCGTGGCCGGGCGAGCCCGCCACCATGGACTACCACGCAGCCGAGGCCGGCTCCTGGCGCCAGACGGTGGACGCCGCCGGTTCCCGCTTCACCCGCCTCACCGCGGCGCAGGCCGCCGAGAGCAAGCCCACCGCCGCCATCTACGGCACGGCGAGCGAGCTGGCCCTGCTCATGTACATGCGCATCCCGGCCGACTCGCTGCGGATCGAGGGCGACGCCGACCTGCTCCAGCAGCTGCAGGACTGGGGCTGAGGCCGAGCCGTCCCAGCGGTAGCGGCTCGTCGAGCATGCGGAGCGCGCTCTGGCCTCGGCCGTGATCTACGAACGCGAGCGAGGAAGCTCCTGGACAGAGATCGCCCAGTACCTGGGCATCAGTGCGGCAGAAGCCGAGGAGCGGTTCGCCGCAAACCTGGACGACTGGAACACGGCCTTCGTCGTCCCCTATCGGCTCGACGAGACCGGCCGAAAGCGCATACCTCAGCTGCCGACGGCAGCGTACGACCCCGCCTGGGCATGCGACCAGCTCGATACCTGGGCCAGAAGGCGGCTCATTCTTGTCAACGACAAGCGTCCCGTCAGCTCGGGTCTCGTCAGGGCCATGCCGGAGAAGGGGGTCCCGGAGGTGACCCCGTAGCGGCGTCTGCTGGGAAGGCGATCGCTTCGTCGAAGAGACTGCGCGCGTGAAGGGTGAGAGGTGGAAATGCCCGCCCGAGACGGACGGCTGTCAGTGGCGGCTGGCAGCCTGGGCTCGTGCTGATCGATGGATCGAGAACGACCCCCTGACTGCCGGGGAGAACCTGCTGTTGCTGCCCGGGTTCTGGCCCGCCTACCTGCTGTGGCTGTGCCAGACCGAGGAGAACGAACCAGAGCCGGGGTGGTTCGGTTGACGGGCATTACGCGGGTCCGGGACTTTCGTGGCAGGAGCTCACTCACATCGCTGCCACACCGGACCCGGATGCCACCGCTGTACACGCGCCTCACGCCCGCCTGTTGCTCCTGCTGCCCGTCCTCGGCGACGCTGACCTGCCCCCCGAAGCGACCGGGCTGGTCGCAGACGCGCTGATCCAGGTGGGCGTCGCCGACGACGAGGCTCCCGGGCTGGCACAGGCGCTCCTGGAGGACCACCCTCTGTGGGAGCCAGTCGAGTGGACGCTCCCCAGCACCTCCCCGCTCTCGGGAGGCGAGGACCCGTTCCCCGGCATCCTGTACTGCGACGACCCCCACAGCCCGCGGTGTGACATCCGCCTTGCCCAAGGCATCACCCGCGAACAGAGCGATCGGCTGGCCCGCGCTCTCGGCACCTGGCCCACCGCGTGACCAAGCCGAGCGATTCCTGCGCAGACATCCCGGCCACGCGCTTGGATGGCTAACCCTCTGCCAGCCGATTGTCCTCTTACCAGGGCGACAGCTCACGACACGCTAATTTGGGGCACCCCAAAGCAGAGGAGAGCCCCGTGGGCAAGGTCGTCATGTACAGCTCGGTGTCGGTGGACGGCTTCATCGCGGACGAGAATGACCAGCCCGGACCGCTGTTCGACTGGTTGTCCAGCGGTGACGTCCCGTTGGACGAGAGCGGCGCGCTGATGGTGTCGCAGACGTCCTACGACTACACCCGGCCGTACTGGGACGCGATCGGAGTCACGATCGCCGGCCGCCGCGTCTTCGACCTGACGGACGGCTGGGACGGGAAGCCGCCGAGCGGGATCGACCACGTGGTCGTCGTGACGCACCGGCCGGAGCCCGAGGGCTGGGACCCCGAGGCACCGTTTCACTTCGTCAGCGGCGTCGAAGCAGCCATGGCCAAGGCTCAGGAGCTTGCGGGTGACCGCATGGTCGAGGTCGCCGCTGGCGATGTCGGCGGCCAGGTGCTTGCCGCGGGCCTGATCGACGAGGTGCGCATGGACGTCGTACCCGTCGTGTTCGGGTCCGGCAAGCGCTACTTCGGGTCGGTCCATGCGCAGCACCTGCTGGAGGATCCTGACCTGGTGATTCAGGGCAACCGGGTGCTGCACCTGCGCTATCAGGTGCGCCGTTGACCGAACGGTGACGCGGCCGGGCTGCTGGGCTTTCGGGCGTGGATGAAGAGGTGTTCCTCGGGGCGTGCTCCGGGGAAGTCGGGGAGGTACGTGCTGATGTGTTCGTGGACGATGTTCAGGCCGGCCTCGCGCAGCAGCGGTGCGTAGGTCCGGGCCGGGTAGCTGGTGCAACGCAGGGTCTGCCCCATCCACTGAATCGGCACGTCCTGTGCATCGACGGGCACGGTGGCGAACGCCAAGAGCCCACCCGGAGCAAGCCAGTCGGCGATCCTCACCAAGGTGGCGCGGTGGCACGCCGGCGAGAACGCCCGCGCGCTCCTACGAGCACGCGGCGGTGCGCCCGCCTGGGACGGTTGGGGCCTGCATGAGTGCCACCACGCCGACGCAGCAGCGCGGCCTGGCCCGGCGCGGGGCGCGGGGTGCCGGGAGAGATCAGACGGCGAAGACAGGGACGGCACGGCTGGATAGAGCAGGCTCTTAGGTCCGGGCAGGAGAACGGTGACCGGACGGGGAAGCCGTGGGTCAGGCAGGGTGGTGGTCGGAGACGGCGTTGGTTTCGAGGTCGTGTTCGAGGAGGGCTTTCATGGCGCACAGGGCCGTGGTGAATCCGCCCACGGTGTTGTTGAGCCAGGTGACGAGCTCTGCGCCCTGCCCCTGGAATCCGGTCTCGCGTACTTCGACGAAGGTGTCCTGCGACCGGCCGGGCAGCGGGGTGAAGGTCAGCGTGACAGTGGTGGGCTGGTCGTAGTTTGCCCCACTCGAAGGTGATGAGACGGCCTTCCTCCACCGCGACCACCCGCACGGTGACGCTCGCCCCGTACGTCTCCCACTCCCAGCGCAGTTCGGCGCCGGGGACCATCGGCCCGCTGCTCTTGCTGTACCAGAACCGTGTGGTCACGGCTGGGTCGGCGAACGCCTGGAACACGGTGGTGGCCGGCTTACGGACGATCATGCAGGCGTAGGCCGTCGGCTCTTGTTCGGTGTGCACGGACACGATCATGCACCAGCCGGTGCCAGGACGGACCGGCGGCAGGGCTGGAACACGCGATGTCGGCTGCGCGGGCTGCGAGCACAGGCCGGCACCGGGTGCTGACCAACAGCCCCGCCTCCCCGACGCCCGGCTGCTCCACGGCCGTATGCGGCGGGTCAGCGGGACTTGCCCGCGCCGAAGCCGCTTCCCGATGAAGGGCTGTGGACCGGCACGGCTGCCCGCCGGGAGTCACGTCCCAGCCAGGCCCCCGCACCGGTCCACCCTCAGACCCGCCGACCCGACGGTCAGGGGGCGTCGATGAGTACCCGGCCGTCGGTCGGCACAGTTGACGCAAGCCCGTTCGCGTACGCGTTCTGCACGCGGGACCGCTCGGTCGCATTGGGCACGGCGTTGGTGCAGGCCGTCCCGGCGCTGGACCCGGACATCAGCTGGGAGCACGGCCCCGGCTTGGTGTCCGGGAGACCCAGGCTGTGGCCCAGTTCGTGCGCGGCGATTCGCGTCTTGTCGTACCCCTGGCTCACAGCCTGCGAGCCCAGTTCGACTCGCACCTGTCGCCCGGGACGGACCGGACCGAGGGTGGCCTGCGGCCAGCCGGTCGTGGCCACGATGACGATCTCGGCCCGAACCCCCGGCGCGGCCTCCACCAGCCGAACGTTGCTGACGTTCGCGTTCCAGGAAGCGACCCCGGCCGCGATGGCCGCTTCCCAGCCGCCGGCCCGGCTGTCGTCGTATCGGAGCGTCACTACCGCTGCGGCGGCGTTCGGTATGGGCGCGGGTGCCGCGGTCGCGGCGGTGGCCGCCGCGAGGACCATCGCGGCGGCGGAGGTGCCGACTTTCAGCCAGGTGCCCAGAGACATGGTCGTCTTCCTTCATGCGTGGGGGGACCCGGCCCCTCGGCGGAGCCGGGGCACTGGAGACGCCGCCATCGCCCGCCTGTGGCCGACACGTTCGGGCAGCCGCCCCTCCGGAGCCCTAAGAAGGTAGCCCCGCACCCCACCACTTCGTCATGCACCTGCCAGCCAAATACGGCAGGCACTCCAGCCGATGCCCGATCAGCGGGCGGCACCATCCGAGGGGCTCGCGCGGCCTCACTCGCGAGCGGGCCGCAGACAGCCGCGTCGGCGCAGCCATGCGGCTTCCGGCCGACCCGGCAGCGCCTAGAGGCCCGTCGGCACCGGCCCCAGCCCGAAGAACCACTCCTCCCCGCCCAACAGCCCCCTGCCATGAGAGATCCCAAGCCCCCCACTCCCCCTCCAGGGCCCACCGCTCCCCCGTCCGCCATGCCGCTTGAGTCGGATCACCGGATCGCTGTTCCGGGATGTAGCGCCCGCTACTCCTCGGGCTTCACCGCCGCCGACCGAGAAGGGCAGCCCGCTGCTGCTTGACTCGCGTGAAGCGAGTAGCGGCGTAGTCCTTCAGGTCGGGCCACTGGAACTGGGTGAAGGACTCGTATGCGCCGACTCACCAGATGCCCAGCGCGCCACGGTGCTCTCGTACCCCGTCAGTATTGGCGGGCATACCGCCCACAAAACGCCTCATAGGCGCGAGTGTTGGCCTCCATGAGCGCGAAGAGCGGACCGTAGAAGTCGCCAACTGCTGGCTCGCTCGGGCGAGCCGGGCCTACCGCTGCACGAGCCGCGGCCCATTGCGTGCCAGCGTCGGTCCGGCTTTCTGGCCGCTGATCGCGGGATGGCGGGCTGTGCGTTGCCGGGCGCGACGAGCCCGGGGCCGTGCCCAGCGGACGCGCAAGGAATACCCGGGTGGACGCGGGGAACGGGCCCCGGTTCCCGACCCGAGACTACTCCACGGCATCGGGTGGCCGCTTGGGCGGCTCAGCGCGCTCGGCGGGGTCCTCGTCGACGGCCGGGGAGCCGGGCTCCGCGGACTTCACGGACTCTGGGGGAACCACGGGAGCCGCGGGCCCCACCGGCGCCGCGGGAGGCCCGAGGTCCGCGCCCGGGTCCGGGTCCGGTGTGGGCGCCCCTTCGGGGTGCGGTCCGGCGACCGGTTCCGGTGCCGGCCCCCCGTCCTCGCCCGCGTGGGCGCGGAGGTGCACGATCACTGTGTTCACGACGGCCACCAGGGGGACGGCTACGACTGCTCCGCCGATACCGGCGATCAGCCCGCCCGTGGCGACGGACAGGGCCACGGCCAGCGGATGGATCCGGACGGCCCGCCCCAGGATGAACGGTTGCAGGATGTGCCCCTCGATCTGTTGGACGACAAGTACCACCAGCAGGGTCATCAGCGCAGTGAAGACGCCCCGGGTCACCAGCGCGACGATCACGGCGAGCGCCCCGGAGGCGATGGCGCCGATCAGCGGCACGAACGAGGCCAGGAAGATCACCACGGCGATGGGCACGGCCAGCGGCACCCCGAGGAAGTAGATGCCCACCCCGATGAACACGGCGTCGATCAGGGCGACGATCAGCGTTCCGCGGATGTATGCGGTGAGCGTCCGCCAGGCGGGCGGGCCGGCTCCGGCCATTCCGGGGCGCACGTTGACCGGCAGCAGCCTCACCGTCCACTCCCAGACCCGTCTGCCGTCGTACAGCAGGAAGATCGTGATGAACATCGCCAGGAGCATGCCGGTGATGACCTCGATCAGGACGGTCACCCCTTGGAGACCGGTCGAGGTGATCTCGCTGGTGCTGGTGCCGATCGCGTCGCTCAGGCGCTCGGTGATGTCGTTGATCTGCTGCTCGGTCACGTGGAACGGACTGTCGAGGAGCCACCGTTTCAGCTCCGCGATGCCTTCCTGGAGACGTTTGGACAGGCTGTCCAAATTGTCGAGCACCTGCCATACGACGAACCAGCCGATCAGGCCGAGGGCGAGGAATCCACAGAGCGCCGTGACGACGGTGGCGAGCCCCTGGGGCAGGCCCCGGCGGTGCAACCGGGCGACCGTCGGCTGGAGCAGCGCGGTGATCAGCAGCGAGGCGACGAAGGCGAGCGCGACCAGCCGGACGGAACCGATCACCCGCATGACCACCCACAGGGCGGCGGCGAGCACCAGGAACCGCCAGGCGACCTCGGCCGCGACCCGCATGCCCCAGGGCACCGCACGGGCCGGGTCGGGCGCGCGGGCGCGGTCCAGGCGGGCCCGCACCGCGCGCTCCCGCTCGGCCGCCTCCTCGGCGTCGTGGCGGGCCAGTGCCCGTGCGCGCCGCTCACCCAGCGCGGTCGCGGAGTCCTTCGCGCGGCCGAACAGGTCGCGGATTCCGGACATCCTCGGACCTCCCTCCGCCCCACCTGTCCGCCTGCCCGCGTTTTCGTTGATCAGACGATCGGTACGGGGATTCTGGAGAGGGTCGGGCGCCAGGCGCCCCGTTCCCTCCTGGCTCTGCGAGGAGGGCGTGGTGCCAGGACTGACCCGCGGAGAACACCGGCCGCCGCATCTCAGTCAGCATGTGTCGGACTCGCGCGCCCAGGCCGACCAGTCATTTCGCCGTGGCCCAGGCGATACGCGCGCCTCCCCTGGGTAGGCGCCTGGCGTGATCGAGCCAGACCCTGACGAGGTCGCGGGGAGGCTCCGAGTCTGCTTCAACCCTGGCGGTCAGGTCGCGGCGGGTGTGTAGGGCGCTGCCGCGACCTGGGCCATCGTACGAAGCTTCGTGAAGTAGGAGGCGCAGTACTCCTCGTTGATCAAAGGGACGATCTTGTCGAGGTTGGCGATGCAGCGCCAGAGGTAGGCGATGCCACTGTCGTCGAGTCCGCCCTTCAGCTCCGTCAGTACGAGGCCGGCGACGTCGGCGTCCAGGAGGACCAGGTCGACGCCGTCGAAGTCCACGCCGCGGAAGCCGTCGGGGAACAGTGCGCGCAGATGGTCCTCCCACAGCCGGGCGAGTCCGCCGTCGGGCTGTGCGCCGCCCACGTCGGCGGCCGTCGCCTCTGCCGTGGACGGCGGGCGAAGGAGCAGGGAGACGGCATCGAACACGGCACGCACCATGGCGACGGCCCCGGCAGGGCGGAGGGCGGCACTCGACTCGGCGCCCTGCGTGAGCTTGTCGCGCAGCAGTCGGCTGCGGTCGAGTTCGGCGGCGAGTTCGGTCGTGATGAGCCCTGCGTCGGTGGCCCGCTCGATGAGGGCGTGGAGCGGTTCCTTCGTGGCCAGACGCTCGGCGAGGACGTGCTCGAGGGCGAACAGGGAATGCGTGACGGCGACGGTGGCGAACTCGTACCGGTAGTAGGAGTGCCGGATGAGCTCGCGGGAGGTTTCCATGGCGCTCATGACGTACATCGACGCGTTGCCGGGCAGGACCAGCTCGGCAACCAGGGCGTGCATGTCCGCATAGTCGAGCACGAGGTCGCGGGCGCGCGGGTCCCGTACCGGAAGGAGGAGCGGGTCGGGCAGTGGTGGCTGGGTGTTCACCGGTGCAGTCTTATCGCCGGAAAGCTGTCGGTGCCATCGGATTTGGCGATCAGAGCCGCGCCTCCTTCGGAGTCGGCATAGAGGATGGGACGTTCCTCGCCGCCTTCACCGCAGAAGAAGTGCGTGCCGCCAGCGCCATCGCCGGCGAACCCCTCAAGCGCGGCGCCCGAGGCGAGGTGCACTTCCTCGACGTGATCGCCTCGGTCAAGGTCAAAGTCACCCGGCCGGCCTCGCCCCGCGCTGCGTCACCGGGCGAGGCCACGCACTCCGATGCGCGGTCGGTGTGACCTGTCAGGTGGGGCTCCCGCCACCACCTGTCCGGCCGGGCGCAGCCGGGGCCGCGGAAGCAACCGCCGTGCTGCTGGAGGACCGCCTGCGCCTGCTGGGCCCGAACCACCCCGACACCCTCATCGCCTCGCAGGAGCTCGGTTCACATGTAGGGATTCCAACGCCCGAAGCGGGCCATCAACCTGCGTGCCGCGCTCTTGTCCAGGCCGAGCGCTGCGGCGGCCTGTGCCGGGGTCAGGTCCTGCTGGGCGTGCCGGGCGGCCCAGTAGCCGACCCGCTCAGCGGTGACCTCCAGCCGTCGTGCGGCCCGTACGGCCGCGATCGGGGAGGTCTTGGCCAGCGTGCCGATCTCCTCCTCCAGACGCTCCAGCAGGATGGTGACGCTCTCGGGCAGGGGAACGGTGGTGGCTTCGACCTGGGCGGCGTGGCCGTCCCAGTCCTCTTCGCACGCCTCCGCCTGCGACTCCCCGCCTTCCTCGAGGTCCTGGTCGGCGATCGCCGACCAGTCCAGCGCATGGCGGGGGCCAACCCAGCCGCAGGAGCACACCGCACGCAGGACGGCCGCGCGCGGGACATGGTGCGAGCGGCCGTCGTAGACACTCCACTGAGACACCGGCTCCCCGCCGGAACCCGAACCGGCATCGAGGTACACCGGCCTCGGGACACTGCCGTCCTCCAGGAGCACCCCGACCGCACCTTCATGCGAGGAGCCGAACTCCTCCGTCGTCCACACTTCCCGCTCCTCCACAACACCCTCCACGATCGCAACCATGCCGGGCAGACCCGGGCCGGACCACCGAAGCCGACGATCCCGCAGCCAGGCCGGCAGCTGGGCCCGAATCAACGAAAGAGCACACCGGCGAGCCGGCGAAGGCCTCGCTGTAGTAGTGGGGCCGACCCGAGCCGCCCGCGGGGTGTGCCGGAGTTCAGGGTCAGACCAGCGCGGCGGCCCCGCGGGGTGGCGGTGTGCGGCGCCGGGCTGCTACCGCTGCCGCTGCTGCGGCCAGGATGCGGTTCAGGACGGAGATCGGGATCGCCGGGTTGGTGACCGCCGCGCATGCCGTGTCGCGGTCGTGCAGCAGCCCGGCGAGGACGCGGGCCGGTAGTTGCGGATTGTGTATCGCGGTTGCGCGGACGTGGGACGCGGGGTCGCTCAGCAGCCGCACCGCGTCGGCCGGTGACAGCCGGGGATCCTCGGCCGCACGGCGGCGGACCTCGGCTTCGGGGTCGCGGGCGAGACGTGCGACGTCGGCAGGCGTTGACTCCGGATCGTCCAGGGCCAGGCGGCGCATCCGCCCGATGGGGTCGCCGGCGTAGCGCAGCAGGCCCGTGCGGGGGAAGTTGGGGTGGCTGCGGGGGCGGTCGGGGTGACTGAAGCTGCCGTCCCACCAGCGCCAGACCTCCAGCAGCATCTCGGCTGGTGCGCCGTCGCATGATTCGGCGAGGAACAGGCGGACCGCCGGTCCTCGTCCCGGGCCAGACGCTCCACTACGTCCGGTGGGAGATGGCGGGCACGGGCCACGCTGCGGCGGATGAGCGGATGGGACGATCCGGCGAGGCGGCGCATTGCGTCGGTGTCGCCGTGCAGGCGCTCGACCCAGGGCAGAGTGTGCGACATCGACGTCGGGTCGAAGTCGTAGCGCACTGCGGCACGCTGCTCCTCGCTGAGGTCGGGCCGCAGTGCCACCGCCGAGCGGACGTCTTCGTACGGGTCCTCCGCCAGGACGGCTACGCCGTGTGCGCTGAGCCCCGGGTTGGCCGCCAGCGCTCGGCGTAGCTGCGCGTCCCCGTCGCGGGTCAGCTCCGCCTCCAGCTCGGGCGCGAGACGGCATTGTTCGAGCGCGCGCCGGGGCTCGGGCAGTGCCGCGAAGACCTCGCGAGGCATCGGGACGCCCGTGTGATGGGCGAGGAGCGCCGCTGTGCGCACCGCGTCGTCCGTATCGGCCAGTAGCCGCTCCCGCAGCGGTGCGGCGAGGTCTTCCCACCGGGCGCAGGCGGCCGACCGCACCCGGGGGTCGGCGTCGGCCGCGAGGCCCGGGAGACGGTGGGCGGGGAGCCCGGGGAGTTCGGCGGCCTGGGCGCGGGACGGGCCGGCGAGGAGGTCGTCGTACAGGTCCTCGGGGAGTTCGGCTCGCCAGATGCAGGCGTGCTCGGCCCAGAGCACGCGCCGGCTCGGTGAGGGTTCGGCGCGGACCAGGCGTGTCCACTGACCGGAGGTGAGCTTGGGCCGGAAGGTGTCGGCGGGTCTCGACCGCACCTGCGGATCGGGGTGCGAAACGGCGGCGTCGAGGACCGCGGGCCGGTCGCATCCGTGGAGGAAGCCCTCCGCCACATCCAGCAGCCGGATCAGCAGTTCGTCCGGTGCGGCCGGATTGGATCCGATCCCCTCCGCCCAGTGCAGAGGCCACGCATGCTGGCCGGGCACCGCTGCCCACACCTCGGCGCGCTCGGCCTCCGTCTCACGCCCGACGGCCTCCGCGGCTTCCTCCAGTCGCTCCGGCAGCCGGTCAAGGGCCGTCACCCGAGGCCCGTCCGTGCCGGGTACCTCCGCGAGAAGCACTTGACCGTCGAGGGAGAGCGCTACGAACCCGGGGTCGCTGGTCAGCCCCGGCACACCGCTGCCGGCGTAGCGGACCCGTGTCCACCAGGAATCATTGCCGCCGATCCGGTGTCCGAGAACGGCCACCAGGAACTCTCCGTCGGCATCTGCAAGGCGGCGCCACCACTCGGCATCGAGCGCCTCCCGTACCGCGCCGTCCGGCGCCGCGATCCCGCGCGCGATCCGCCAGCCGGCTTCCGGCGGGAACACGCTGTCCGGGCGCACGCCCTCGACGACGGTGAGTCCGGCGCATCGCAGTAGTCCGTGGAGCTCTTCTCGGTGTTGCACGCAGTGATGATCCTCTCCGACTCGTGGTGGGGCAAGGCTCTCAGCCCAGGTGCGTCGACGATGTCCATGGGGGTGTCGGCGAGCACCTGTTCCTTTCATTCGATCGCCTCAGCGGTGCGCGCCGCCCGCATCACCACGGGAGAGGACCAGAACTACACCCGCCCTGGGGTTCAGGGACGGCGGGCGATCCATGTCGTGCGGGTGGTGCGCACGCTCAGGTCGTCACGCTGCGCGAGGCTGCGCGGCTGCTCTTCGTCCAGCAGGAGGTCCAGGGCGGCCAGGTCATCCGCGTTGAGGATTTCCGTGGCGTGGGAGCGCAGTTTGGCCAGGGAACCCTGGGCGTAGGCGTTCAGGGACGGGCCTGCCTGCGTGGCGTCGAGGCGGATGTCGAAGGGGCGCCGCTCCAGGAGGGTGAAGCCGGCGTCGCGGAGGTGGTCGGTCCATTCGTGGGGCGGCTGGGTGTTCGTAGCGGCGTGCAGGCGGGCTTCCAGACCGGGTCGGCCGACGCCGGTGTCCTCGGGCAGGTACAGGGGGAAGAAGCCCATCTCGGTGACGGCGATGAGCCCGCCCGGCTGGAGCTGCTCGAAAGCCCGGGCGAAGGTGCGGGCGGGGTCGGCCACGTGGTGCATGAAGGCTGCGGCCCAGATCAGGTCGTACGGCCCACCCTCACTGAGCTTGGCCCAGGACTCGTCGACGTTCGCCTCGACCGTGCTGATCCGGTCGGCGAGCCCGTGCGCAGAGGCCTGCCGGCTCAGGCGGTGCAGCATCCGCGCGGAGATGTCGACCGCCGTCACGTGCGCCGCTGGGAAGCGGCGGGCCAGTGCGAAGCTGCCGGTGCCGGGACCGCTGCCCAGATCCAGGATCCGGGCCGGCGAGGGGCCGGCGAGTTCGGCGAGGTCGGCGAGCCGGCCGGTCAGCTCCGAGAAGTAGGAAGCCAGGACTTCGCCGTCCAGCTCCAGCAGCTTCGCCAACGCGACATCGGAACCCGCCGCCGGCCCGTGCCCGATGTGGCCGTGAGTGTCTTGGTGTGTGTTCATGTCTCGACGGTAGAGCGGCTGTTGCTGTCCTGGCATAGGGTCTTGCCAGTGGAGCAAGAATCGACGTTGGACGCGACCGTCAGGATGCGGATCAGGTCCCTGCGCAAGGCGCGGGGCTGGTCACTGGACAACCTTGCGGAGCGGGCGGGCATCAGCCCCTCCCAGCTCAGCCGCATCGAGACCGGTCACCGGCGCCTCAGTCTCGACCAGCTCACCGCCATCGCCGAGGCGCTGGGCAAGTCCCTCGACGAGCTCGTCGAATCCCCCGACGACTCCGATGTCGTCATCCGGCCGGAGCGCGACGAGCGCCGCGGCCTGACGACCTGGCTGCTCAGCAAGGACGACGGGCCCCACGGCCTCACCGTGGGCAAGATGCGCATCACCGACCAGGCCGGCGACGTCAGCCCCGACGACCTGGGCGTCCACCCCGGCCGCGACTGGTTCACCGTGCTGTCCGGCACGGTGGTCCTCTACCTCGGCGAACGCGTCATCCGCGTCGAGGCCGGGCAAGCCGCGTCGTTCTCCACCATGACCCCGCACACCCTGCGCAGCGACCGCGGCCCCGCCGAGATCCTGATCATCCTCGATCACAACGGGGAACGCAGCCACCTCGGCACCTGAACCATCGACGTCGACGTCGACGTCGACACCGTCGAGTACGGCGGCACCGTGGGCGGCGGCGACAGCGGCCGCGTCCACAGCGAGGAGTACGGCGACTTCGTCGGCGGTGGGTGCGCGAACGCGTGACGCGGGCGGTCGGCACCGTGATGGTGGAGCTGTCCGTGGCGACCCCGCAGCGGGCAGTGCCCCGGCCGCGTGGGGGCCGCCTGATGGTGCCGGCTGGGTCTGAAGTGCGATGTTGGGCTTGCGGATCGACGCTCTGGTAGAACCGGCGCATGCGTCCACGGCCCGGGGAAGTACTGCACTTCTCGGAAGACCCCACGATCACCCTCTTCCGCCCGCACATCGCTGCCACCGCCCGGCATCCGGAAGCTGTCGTATGGGCCGTTGATGCCGCGCAGGCTCCCGACTATTGGTTTCCCCGCCAGTGCCCCCGCGCCATGGCCTGGACCACGCCCGCAACGGCCGGGAACGACACGGAGCGGATCATCGGCCCCGGTGGCGGCCGGCGTGTGCACGCGATCGAGTACGGATGGATGGAGCGCTTCCTCAGCGTGGAGCTCTTCGCCTACCGGCTCCCCGTCGACTCCTTCCGCCCCATAGGCGATCCCGTACCCCACGCATACGTCTCCAGCGAGACCGTCGAACCTCTCGGGCCGGCCGAGCCGGTCGGCAGCCTCCTGCGCCTGCACCAGGACGCCGGCATCCAGCTCCGGATCCTGGACAACCTGTGGGACTTCTGGGACGCCGTCACCACCAGCACCCTCGGCTACGGCGGCATCCGCCTACGCAACGCCCTCCCCCGCCCCGCCGGGTCGTAGCGGACCCACGCGTGGAGCGGTTAGCTCCCATAGGAATTTGGAGACAGGCACGGCCGGCATCGACAGCCCGGTGGTCGACCTCAGGTCGGCTTGCGCCACACGGAGATGTGCTTCGCGGAGTCCTGGGTGAACGGTGCCCCGTCCCAGTTCGCGACGCGTCGTTCCAGCTCGAGCCCGGCGATCCGTGCCATCAGGTCGAGCTCTGCCGGCCAGGCGTACCGGTGCCGGGAGGCATCGCGGCGGTAGCGGCCGTCGTCGCCATCGCGGGTCAGGTGGTGCGAGACGAGAATCTGCTCGACCAGGTCGAAGGTGTCGAAGCCGAGATGCTGCTCGGAAACATCGAACGGCACCGCGACCTGGCCCGGCGGAAGGAACCGCAGCGGCGGCACACCCAGCTCGATGACGAATCGGCCGCCGGGCTCCAGATGCCGTGCGGCGTTGCGGAAGCACTCGACCTGCTCGTCCTGCGTGAGCAGGTTCGTGATGGTGTTGTACACGAGATAGACCAGGGTGAACTCTCCGGGAACGACGGTCGTGGCCATGTCCCCGATGACCACCGGGAGCGTGTCCTCGTCCGTCTTGCGTCGCAGCACCGCTGCCATGTGCTCGGACAATTCGATGCCCACCACCGGCACGCCGCGTTCCCGGAGCGGGACTCCCACTCGTCCGGTTCCGATGGCGAACTCCAGTGCCCGGCCGTCTCCGGCGAGCTCGGCGAGGAAGGCGAGAGTCGGTCCGAGAACGGCAGCCGAGGACGCCTCGGCCTCCTCGGCGTCGTAGCGGTCGGCGGTCGCACGGGTCCACAGTTCACTGCTCGTCACGGACGGCCACTTTGCCGGGTGCCGAGGGCCCTGTCGACACATTTACGTTCTCCGCGGCGCAGCGCGCGCAACCCACAACTCGTCGTGATCAAGCCCGAGTCCGCCTGCACCGACTGCGGCTACGACAGGCGTCCATTAGGTGCTCCAACTCCCGCAGCTACGCGCCTAGAAAACAGGTACGGTCGGCCGCGTTCCGGAGTGCCGTTGCCGCCGCACCCAGACTTGAGGCGCGGGTGCCGTCCTGCCCCGAGTGGACGTTGTTCGATCTGGTGCAGCACCTGGGTACGGGCCAGCGCTGGTGGGCCGCAATCGTCACCGCGGGCCCTGCCGCGGCTCCGCCGGCCAAGGATGCCGCGGGGGCGCCGCGCGAGCTCGAGGCGCTGCTGGCCTGGTACGCCGAGTCGAACGAACTGCTGCTGAGTGCGCTGCGCGAGGCCGGCCCGGAGCGCGAGTGCTGGGCGTGGTGGAGCGCCGGCGTATCGCCTGCGAACGCCTGGGGCGTTGCCCGGCGCCGGGTGCACGAGGTCCTGGTGCACACCTACGACGCCCAGCTCGCCGCAGGCACCGTGCAGCCGATGCCGACGGACGTCGCGATCGACGGCGTGGCCGAGTTCCTCGACACCTGCAACTCCACCCCGGCGGCATGGCCGCACGAGGCCGCCACCATCCACTACCACGCCGCCGAGGGCCGCTCCTGGCTCCTCGCGTTGGACGGCACCGGCGCCTGGCCCGCACCCCTCCCGGACGACGCCGCGCCCGCCTCCGCTTCGGCCACGGGCACCGCCGAGCAGCTGCTCCTCTTCGTCTGGGGCCGCCTCAATCTGAGCGACCTGAAGGTCGAGGGCGACCGGCAGGTCTTCGAGCAGCTGATCGCCTGGGATCCCGAGGAGTAGCCAGCCCCTTGCCCCTGCCGCCGGCGGACGGCCGTACGGCCTCGTATAGCTCGGGACCGAGCGCCTCCCGCAGTACTGCCGACTCAGCCAGGAGGGGGATACGGCTACGGCCAGGCCTTGTGTTACGTGCCTAAGTCAGCAGGCCGATCGCGCCGAGGGGGTGACCGCGCCCGGGCCCTTCTAGGGATCGGGCCCGTCCGAAAGCGCGCGTAAGCTCTCGATCGCGGAGAGGGTGGGGGTGCCAGATGTGGTGGAGGCGACGCCAGGACGAGAACGCAGCGAGTCCGTGGTCGCCTGAGCAGTGGTCGGGGTCATCGAATGAGTCTGGCCCGCTGACGCCGAAGGAGCGGGTACGGGCTGTGGTCAACGCGATCACCGACGGCACCACAGCCCGGCCCGAGCAGCTCCAGGGGCTGTCTGCCGAGGTCGTCCTGGCCGTCGAGCGTGATCAACAGGCTCCGATGGCAGATGCCTACCGAGAGTTCCTTTCCTTGATCGGCGGTGGTGCCGGGCGCTTCATGCAGGGGGAGGACGTCTACCATCCCCGCGTGCTTGGCCTTGGGACCGCTGCCCGGGAGCTCCTCGAGGAGAACGAATCGCCCTTTCACTTCGAGCCCACTGACCGCGTCTTCTTCATGCACCAGGGCTATCAGTTCGAGTTCATGCGAGGTACCGGACCTGATCCCGAGGTCTGGTCATACTCCGAAGGTGAGCACGCAGACCTTCCC
The DNA here is from genome assembly GCF_042719495.1 of Streptomyces sp. NPDC058525. NCBI lineage: Bacteria > Bacillati > Actinomycetota > Actinomycetes > Kitasatosporales > Streptomycetaceae > Streptomyces > Streptomyces sp. NPDC058525. The sequence goes on along the minus strand of NZ_JBHXNP010000003.1, from coordinate 121,541 downwards.
CTCCGCAGCTACGCGTCGTTCACCGACTGGCTTCGTGCGACCGCCGAAGCAGAGATTCCAGGCTGGAAGCATCACGTCGAGACGGTGCGCGAGGAGATCAACGCCGACGGCAGTGTCACTTTGCACTGGTAGGCAGTCCCCGGGTCAGCTGTTCGTCACTTCCTGGCCCGGAGGGACAGATGGGCGACGACATGGTTGACCGGTTGTTCTTGACGGACCGACGTCCGACAGAGCAGCGCCGGCGTACGCCTTCAGTCCTCCAGCCCTGGCGAACCAGCCTGCCGTCGGCCCCCTGCCCCGAACTCCGCTTCGCCTAGCGCCCCAACACCGTGGTGCGTTGCATGTACAGCTCGGAGCGGATGAGTTCGAGGAGACGGCCGGTCCAGTTGCGGCCTCGGCCCGAGTTGTCGCCCCAGAAGAGCGAGTCCACGTCTTCGTAGATCAGCGTGGCGTCCTCCGTGGCCAGCAGGATCTCGGCGAGCTCGGGATGCTGTTCGTACTTGGCGCGCAGCAGGCTGGTCATGACGGCGGTGCGGGACTGCTCCCAGCCCTCGCGGCGCTGTGCCCCGGCAGCGATCTTGCGTGCAGCGGCATCGGTGTCTGCCGTCGCGATGGCGGCGCCGACCTCTGGCTGGGCGACCGACAGGGCCCAGTAGGCGTGGGCGACGGAGGGGTAGTCGACGTTGCCCACCGTGATCGGTGCGGGGTAGTCGTTGCGCAGAGCGAGGTGGCCGGGATGGCCGGGTTCGGGCTCCGGCTGGTTCGGGAAGCGGTGGTGGAGGTGGACTGCGGGAGCGTGCGGAGCAGTCGGACCGTCCGCTGAGACGAGGGTTCGTCGCTCGTTCCTCCAGCGGGCCCGATCCTCGAAGTACGCGAGGGCCCTGTCGTAGGCCTCTTGTGTGACGGGCGGGTCGCCAGGCCGGTAGGTCTGGCCTCCGGGCCCTGCCACCAGCACTCGCAGCGGCCAGTCCTTGGTGTCCATGTCGCTCAGCGCGTAACGGCGCCGGGAGGCCGGGATCGCCAGGAAGGCTGTATGTGCCGCGGTTCGGTTCTCCTCTGTCCGATCGGCGAGGAAGGCGTCGACGGCGGCCAGGCAGCGGCCGGTGGAGTCGGGGCGCCCGTTCAGCTGGTCGATGGTGTCGCGGACTTCGGCGGCCAGCAGTTCCGGGGTGAGCCGGCTCTGGGGCTCGCTGAAGTTCCAGTACGCAAGGCCGTGCGCGGATGCCTTGGCGCCGTCGGGAAGGGTCGTGGCAACCCAACCGGACCTGAGCTTCTCCTCGAACTCCTCGATGGTGACCAGGCCCCAGCAGTCGATGAGCCCGTCGGCGTAGATGAAGAGGTCGGTCAGGAAGTATCTGCCGTTGCGGATGAAGGCGTGCCGCCATGTGCCGGGTATGCGGACGCCGTCCACGGTGCGATAGGTGATGCGCTTGCCGATCATCCTGTGATTGTGTCGCACGGACTGCCAAGGTGACGTGGGTTTTCCCGGCGGGGAATCGGCGCCGAGCGGACTCGGCCGGGGCCTGTGCCGTTCACGCCCCGAGGGGCTGCGCCCGCGGCGGCGGGACTCACCTACCGCCCGGCCGTCCGGTGCGTTGCTGGTGGTGGAGCCAGGCCGTCAGTGCTGCCTGAAGGTCGGCTGCCTCGCGGGGATCGAGGGTCCGGCTGGTGGTGCCGGAGTGCAGGCGTAATCCCCTGGTTGTGACCGCCCAGCCAGGACCGCGGCGTGGGGCGGAGCTGAGGGCTCCGCCCTCGGTCAGGGTGCGCAGTGCTTCACGTACGCTCGCGGGCACGCGGCCGGTGCCGGGTGGGAAGGCAGTACGGGGCCGGGGGGTGAGGCCGATCGCCGTGTAGAAGGCGGCCAGGGCGTCCTCGAGCGAGCCGGGGCCGGCGGGTGCGGCGCCGGTGAAGGCCTCGATGAGTTCGGGGTGCGGGAGCGGGGCGTGCGGACCGTACGGCTTGTCGTGCAGGGGATGCTCGTCGGTTTCCAGACGTACGCATGCGGGCGCGATCAGTTCGCGGGTGAAGCCGCGGCCGACCAAGGCTGCGTAGACCTTGCGCAGCTCGGCGGCCTGGCGCGGGACCGGATGCGGGTCGGGGCTGATCGGCGCATGTGGCTTCGCGGGCCGGGGCGCCATCCCGAGAACGCCCGTGCTCTGGTGCAGCACGCCGGCCTGCGTCAGCACCAGCGTCGCCTGCCGGCCCTTCGCGTCCGAACCGAGCCGGAAACCCACCACCATCGTGCCCATCTCGCGCCGCCCTCCTCCGACCGCCGCAGCCGTCGCACCACGCTAGCCAGACCGCCGTCGCTCGGGGACGGGGATCGCCATGTTCCCCCGGGACGGGACCCGTACGTGCTACAGCGGGCCCTGCTCGACGTGGCCGGCCGCGCATCGAGTCGAACCGTGGTCAGTCGGTCAGTCGGTCAGTCGGTCAGTCGGTCAGTCGATGACGTCCGTACGCCACTGGGCGCGGGCGGTGGACAGGAGCTGCGGGAGGTCCGAAGTCTGCTCGTCGTACTGCTGGTCGTTGACGAGGAGCTGGTAGACGTGTCCGCCGTCACCGGCGACGAAGAGTTCGGTCCGGTGGCAGGGGGTCTCCCGGGCGGGCCAGTGGTAGTCCAGCTCCAGCCGTGCGGCTTCCTTTCCGCCTTGTGTGTCCCCGTGGGTCTCTGCGGTCAGGGCCACCATCTTCGACTCCTCCGTCTTGGCGTACCAGGCGAGTTGTCCCTTGGCGGCCGTCTGGGCGGTGTGGCCGTTGGTGTCGTCCCGTTTCACCCCGATCACGTAGCGGTCGTCGGGCGATACCCAGGTGGATTGGAGCGCGTTGTCGGCGTCCAGTCTCCAGCCGTCGGGGACGGCGACGGCGAGGCGGAGCGCCTTCGCCCGGACGATGTGCCAGCCGGACGGCAGCGGTGGGGGTGTCTGTTCCGCGGAGCTCGACGGCGGTGGGGACGAGGGGGCGGCGCCTTCTGGTGGTGTGGGGGTTGCGGCAGGGGTGTCAGGGGTGTTCGGCGGGGCAGGTGCGGCGATCGGCTGTTCTTGTGCTGTGTCTCCGGGTGAGGAGGCCCCGTCGGGCGTCTGCGGTGAGCTGCCGTCTCGGTTGGCGATCACCAGCACTGCGACCAAGGCTGCGAGTGCGGCCCACTGCGCGGGGGCGCTCCAGCGTCCCCACCGCCCGGCGCGCGGCGCACGCCCGGATGCCGGCGCCCGGCGGCCCCGCGGATCCGTGCTGGTGTCCGGCTCATTGACGGTTCCGTCCCCCGGCTGCTCCAGGGCCGCTGAGCCCGCTGGCGGGATCGGTTCTGCACCGGTCAGCACAGCAGCCTCGCCAGGAGCGTGTGGACCGCCGTTCTGCGCACGCGCGCTGCCGTGGTCCACTTCGCGACCGGTCGCGGGTATCGGGTCCAAGGGCGTGGCCGGAGTCGGGGGCGAGGCCGGCGTGGGGGCCGCGGTCGTCGCAGCGGTGTGAAGGCGGCGCGCCTGCTGGAGCTTGTCCGTTCTGGTGCGGGCGTCGCGGGGGTAGCGGTTCTCGATGATCTGGTTGAGCCGAGCGAGCGGAATGGTCTTCGTTCCGGAGCGGTACTCGCTCCACACGCTCCTGCTCAGCTGGTAGCGCTCTTCGAGCTGGCTGACGGTGTCCTCGGCTGTCAGCTCGCGCAGGAACCGCGCCAGGGCGTTGGCCTCGGGTGTACGGCCCTTCAACGGGCCCGGCGGACGTCCTGGTCTGCTCATCTCTCCCCCTCCTCGGCTGGCGGCGTGTTCGCGGACGTTCGTGCAAATTCGCGGTTGCCCGGTGCCCCCGAATCGCTGACCTGCACTGACGCGAACACGACCCAACCGATAATCAGATCAGGTTCCAGCGTGGTGTTCCACCGCTTCCGCCAACGCGGACAGCGGGGCCACCGCGAGGAAGGGACGTTCGCGCGCTACAGCCGGTCGACGTCGCGCTCTGGCCCGAGGACATGCCCGACGAGGACGAGCCGGAGGACACCGCGGCCCCTCCGTGTCCAGCCAGAGGAGGTGATGCGTGTCCTGTGCGCGAACCTCGACCTATTGGAGGAGACGAGCACCACCGCGGTCCGTGTGGCGACCGCCTGCCCATCGGCGGCGGGACCGCGGAGGAGATCCGACGCCAGCAGCAACGCATTCGGGCCCGCTTCCCCGACGTCGCACCGGCCCGTCCGAGAAGCCGTTGCCCTACCGATCATGGAGTCTGTCGATCGAAAGGGGAGTCTCGATCAGGTGATCGCGGGCATTGCCGGGCGTGAGAGCAGGACCTGGCGGAATATGGGGAAAATCCAGGGGGAGCGGACGGCAGCGCGCTGCTACGGTCGGGCGCTATGAGCTGGCTCCCCGAGAATTTCGTCCATCCCGTCCTGGTACCCCTGCCGGGCAGTGGTCATCACCTGCGGCCGATCCGGGAGGCGGACACCCCGCTCGACTACCCGGCTGTGATGGGTTCGCGCGAGCGGCTGTGGACCATCTACGGCCCAGCCTGGGGCTGGCCCGCAGCCACCATGACCTACGAGGCCGACCAGGCCGACCTGTTGCGGCACGAGAAGGAGATCGCCGCACACCAGTCTTTCAACTACGCACTGTTCGACGCGGCGGAGACAGCACTGCTCGGCTGCGTCTACATCGACCCACCAGAGAGGGCCGGCGCGGATGGCGAGATCTCCTGGTGGGTGGTGGACGAGCTGGTGGACAGCAAGGTCGAGCAGGCCCTCGACGAGCTGGTGCCACGGTGGATCGCCGCCGACTGGCCGTTCGAACAGCCGCGCTTCCTCGGCCGAGAGATCTCCTGGTCGGACTGGCTAGCCCTGCCGGAACACCCCGACGCGTAAGTAGCTTTGTCGTCATGCACGCCGACCATGCCCAGGCGCCCCGCCGGCTTGAGCTAGTCAGCCCCGACCGCGGAAGCGATCCGACCGTCGCACGAATCCACGGCCGTCGGCCCTCTCGCCGTGGTTGTGGGCCAGCGTCACGTACGCCGCGGGCGTGCTGCGCCTCGTCGGTGTTTCGCGCGGCCGCCAGGACCTAGCGGAGCTCGGCATGTCCATCGACCAGGTCCGGCTCGCCGGCCGGGGCGGCGGCAAGCAGCGCTGCTTCGACCCGGCGGTTGCTGGTCATGGATGCCGTGACGGCCGTCATCGCCAGGAGGAGGCCGGCGGCGGCGTAGAGCGGGGTGCGGATGTCGTAGGTGGTGGCCAGCCAGCCGCCGAGGAACGCCCCGATGGGGGCGGCGCACATGGCCAGCATGCGGGAGGTGGAGGCGACCCGGCCCATGAGGTGGGCTGGGACGATCGCCTGCCGGAGGGAGGGCGCGAGCACCATCGTGGCGCCCATGCCGGCCCCGCAGACGGCGAGCGCCAGCCCGGCCACGTACGGATTCGGGGCGGCTGCCAGGCCCAGGATGGCAAGGCCTTCGACGGCGGCCGTGCAGGTCAGTGCGGTGCCGGTGCCGAGTCGTCGGCCGAGGTAGGAGGCGATGCCCGCGCCGAGTAGGCCGCCGGTGGCCTCCGCGGTGAGGAGCAGGCCGAAGCCGTAGGTGTCGATGCCGAGGCGGTCGTGCGCGAAGAGGGCGAGGACGGTCTCCACGGCGAGGAAGGCCACGTTCCCGACCGCCGGGCGGAGCGCGAGGCCGAGCAGCAGCCGGTCCCGGAAGACGTACGAGGCCCCGGTCCGCGCCTGCCGAAGCAACGACTCGCGGACCTCCGGCACGGGCCGCGGCATGGCGGGCAGCGTACGTACGAGCAGTGCGGAGACCATGAAGGACACCGCGTCGGCGAGCAGCGGAACCGCCCGCCCGAACGCGAGCAGCGCGCTGCCGGCAGGCGGACCCGCGAAGCCGGACATGGCGGTCTGGGCGCCGCGCAAGCGGGAGTTGGCGCGCTCCAGGAGTGCGGGGTCGCGGCGGAGCAGATCCGGCAGGTAGGCCGTGGCGGCCGTATCGAAGAAGAGTCCGCCGAGGCTGAGCAGGAAGGCGACGGCCGCGAGCAGCGGGATGCTCAGCACGCCGAGCACGGCCGCCGCCACGGGTATCCCGAGCAGCACGGCGCGTGCCATGTCGGCGACCCACATCCTGCGCCGACGGTCCCAGCGGTCCACCAGCGCACCGCCGAGCACCCCGAAGAGCAGCCACGGCAGCGTCCCCGCGGCCGTGACGACGGCGAGCGCCATCGGGTCCCGTGTCAGCGTCAACGCGAGCAGCGGCAGCGCGGCATGCGTCACCCCGTCGCCGAGCGAGGACACCGTCTGCGCGGTCCACAGCCGTCCGAACCCGGTCGGCAGCTTCCGAACGTCTGAAGTCACTTGGCGTCTCCTTCGACCTGCTGACGCGGTGCCGGATGGAACAGTGCGAAAACGAGTGACGCGTCCGGCAGCGACGGATCGGACAGCTCCCGGTACTCGTCCGCGAGCGCCTGCAGGCGCGCCCCCAGCTCTGCGAACTGCTCCTCGGTGAGCCGCAGATGCGCCATCCGCACGTGCCGTGCGCCCTCCGCCGACGACGCCTCCAGGTCCGCCACCGCATGCCGCATCAGCACATCCGGCCCTCCCTCGCCCGGATCCGGCAGCTCGATCGCCCGCGCGGCCATCGCGTAGTACCGCTCGGTGACCCCCCTCACCTTCCGCGTCCGCACCACCTTCACCAGGCCGGCCCGCTCCAGCAGCCGCACGTGATAGCTGGAGCTCCCCTTCGCGAGGCCGACCCGCTCGGCGATCTGCGTGATCGTCGCCGGCTCGAAGCGGAGCACGGCCATGATCCGGTGACGCGTGAGGTTGGAGACGGCGCGCAACTGCTCGTCAGTGGTGACGTGAAACGTCTCGGGAAGATCATCGGTAGGCATGCGAGCAATGGTCAACGACTCTTGACCATTGCGCAAGAGGATTTCGCTGCGAGGACTGCCGGGACCGGCTGGGGCACGGTGTTCGTCGAGTCGGGGCCGGCACGGGGTGCGGTGGCGGGGTTAGCGCCGCGGGGCCGCACGCGGTGCGAGCGCCGGGCGGTGATCCGCAGCGCGCTCTCGCCCGAGGTTCGGATCACGGGCCGGAGCAGGGGTACGCACGGCGACGGTGTCCTACGTAGTGAGGTGAATGGTGGACCGAGTGGCCTGCGTCAGCGTCTCCGCACAGCCCGGCGTTGTCACCAGGAACCGCCTCCGGCCGGTGCCGCGTCGACCGCTGCGACAGGAAGTACCCGAGGAGTCGCGCAAGGAAGGGAAGGGTAAGCAGCGGTGTGGGTTGCGATGTTGCTCCTGGCAGGTCTCGCCCTCCTCGGGTTCGGCACGTATGAGGTCGTGGCCCAGTGCCGCCGCCAGCGCGAGGGGATCCGCGTCAGGGGCACAGTGGTCCGCCACCACATGGACGGCCCCAGACTCGAAAGCGGCCCTGTCTACTTCGCGGTGGTCGAATTCGTCGACGCGCAGGGTAGTCGGCATACGTTCCAGGCCAGGTCATCCGGAGTCAAGGCCTCCCCGTGGGCGGTGAGGTCCGGTGCGCTACCTTCCCGGCACCTTGTTCACGGCCATCGGGATCTGGATGCTCGCCACCGGTCGTTGAGCTTCGTCGCGTCCCGCCTCTCTGAGGCTCGGCGGCTGGGCACGCACGCGACACCGCATGGAGTGGTGCCGGCGGCGGGCCGTGGGGCGATGACCGCGCGCACTGGGCAGCCGGTTCAGGTGAGGCCGGGGCTGCGGCGTTCCACGAGGACGACGTCGCGCCACGTTCCGTGGTGGCGGCCGATGCGTTCGCGGGTGCCGACGACTCGGAACCCGGCGCGCTGGTGCAGGGCGAGGCTGGCGGTGTTCTCCGGGAAGATGCCGGACTGCACCGTCCAGATGCCTGCGGTGTCGGTGGAGGCGAGCAGGGCGGTCAGCAGGGCCAGTCCCGTGCCGCGGCCGCGGGCGTCGGGGTGGACGTACACGGAGTGCTCGACGACGCCGGCGTACGCGCACCGGTCGGAGACCGGCACCACGGCGGCCCACCCCAGGACCCGGCCGCCGGCCTCGTCCAGGGCGACCAGGCGGTGGGCGGGCAGCTTGGCGGCGTCGAACGCTTCCCAGGTCGGGGCCGTGGTCTCGAAGGTGGCATTGCCCTCGTCGATGCCCAGCTGGTAGATCGCCAGGACCTGTTCGGCGTGCTCCGGCCGCATGGGCTGGATGCGCAGAGCGGCCCCCGAGGCCGTCACGCCGTCGGCTCGATGCCGAGTTCGGCGAGCAGGCCGCGGATGCGCCGTTCGATCTCGTCGCGGATCGGCCGGACCGCCGCGGCGCCCTGGCCGGCCGGGTCTTCGAGCTGCCAGTCCAGGTAGCGCTTGCCGGGGAAGTACGGGCAGGCGTCGCCGCATCCCATCGTGATCACCACATCCGAGGACCGCACCGCCTCGGCGGTGAGGACCTTGGGGATCTCGGCCGAGATGTCGATGCCGGCTTCCCGCATGGCCTCGACCACGGCCGGGTTCACCATGTCGGCGGGAGCGGACCCGGCGGAGCGCACCTGGACACGGTCTCCACCGAGGCGGGTGAGGAAGGCGGCGGCCATCTGGGAGCGGCCCGCGTTGTGCACGCAGACGAACAGCACGGAGGGGGCGGCGGAGGTACTCATCAGGCCAGGGCGCTTTCTTCTGCGGAACGTGCGGGAGCGGCGGGCGGCTGCCCGTCGGCGGGGACGATGACCTCGTCGCCGGCTGCGACGGCCGGACGGCCGAAGCAGACGGCGACCAGGCCGAGACCTGCGGCGGCGCCGAGCAGCTGGGCGGCGAGGAAGGGCAGTACGGAGGTGGGGGCGATGCCGGCGAAGGTGTCGGTGAACGCCCGGCCGATCGTGACGGCCGGGTTCGCGAAGGACGTGGAGGAGGTGAACCAGTACGCCGCCCCGATGTAGGAGGCGACCAGCAGGGGCGTGAGGTGCACGCGGCCGGCGCGGGTCAGGCCGAAGACGAGCCAGACCAGCCCGGCGGTGGCCACGACCTCCCCCAGCCACAGGTGCCAGGAGGAGCGCTCGTGGGTGGAGAAGTCGAGCAGCGGCTTGCCGAACATGGCGTCGGCCAGCATCGCGCCCGTGACCGCCCCGGCGACCTGAGCGGGCAGGTACGCGGCGACGTCGCGCAGGGCGGGGCCGTCGCCGGTGCGGCGCCCGGCGAACCAGGCGGCGAGGGTGACCGCCGGGTTGAAGTGCGCCCCGGACACGGAGTCGAGCAAGGCGATCAGCACACCGAGCCCGAAGACGGTGGCGAGGGAGTTGGCCAGCAGCTGCGTTCCGATGTCGTGGGTCAGCTCGCCGGCCTGTATCCCGGAGCCGACCACCACCGCGACCAGTGCCGCCGTACCCAGTCCCTCGACGGTGGCCCGCCGCAGCAGCGGGGCCGGCGCGCTCACGCCAGGGCCTTCGCCGGTACGGCTGGGATCTCGAGGAGAGCGGACAGTTTCGCCAGCGCCTCAGGGAGCACCCAGTAGTACACCCAGGTCCCGCGCCGCTCGGAGTCGACCAGTCCGGCTTCGCGCAGCACCTTCAGGTGGTGGGAGATCGTCGGCTGGGAGACGTCGAACGGGCCGATGAGGTCGCACACGCACGCCTCGCCGCCCTCGTGCGAGGCGATCAAGGACAGCAGTCGCAGCCGGATCGGGTCCGACAGCGCCTTGAACATCCGCGACAGCTCGGCCGCGGCCTCCTCGCCCAGCGGCTCGCGCGTCATCGGTGCGCAGCACGCCGCATCGTCATCCTGCCCGAGCCCGAGCACCGGCAGACCAGCTTGTTTCGACATTCTTCAATATTGACAGTCATCGATGCCGGTGGCAAGGTCGACTGTATCGACAGTTGTCGAAACAAGACGTTCGATGGGAGTCCGTCATGTCCCGTGTCCAGCTCGCCCTGCGCGTTGCCGACCTCGAAGCCTCGATCGCTTTCTACTCCAAGCTGTTCGGCGCCGAGCCGGCCAAGCGCCGCGAGGGCTACGCCAACTTCGCCGTCACCGATCCCCCGCTCAAGCTCGTCCTCATCGAGGGTGAATCCGGCGAGGACACCCGCCTGGACCACCTCGGCGTCGAGGTCGCCTCCACCGAGGACGTCACCGCGGCCACCGCCCGGCTCGGGGACGCGGGCCTGGCGACGTTCGAGGAGAACGACACCTCCTGCTGCTACGCCCTCCAGGACAAGGTCTGGGTCACCGGCCCCGGCAAGGAGCCCTGGGAGGTGTACGTCGTCAAGGCTGACGCCGACACCCTTGGCAAGAGTGCCGACAGCGCCCCGGATGCGTGCTGCGGTACCACCGGCGAACAGGTAGCCGGGCCGGCGCAGGCTCATGCCGAGGATAAGACGGCCGCAGGGTGCGCCTGCGGCAACTGACCGACGTTCTCCCAAGAAACGGCCCCAGTCAGGTGGGGGCAGGTCAGATCGAGCAGCCGGGGCCGGTGGTGGGGGCGGTGCACATGTTCCTGCCGGGACCGCCGTTGTTGGTGTTGGTACCGGTGCCGCCGTTGAGGCGGTCGTTGCCTGCTTCGCCGAACAGGGAGTCGTTGCCGGCGTTGCCGCGGAGGATGTCCCTTCCGTTGCCGCCGAAGAGGGTGTCGTCGCCGCCGTTGCCCGTGATCCTGTCGTTGCCGTCGCCGCCCTCGATGCGGTCGTTCCCGGGGCCGCCGACCAGGATGTCGTTGCCCTGCCCGCCGCAGATGAGGTCGTCGCCGCCGGCGCCGTCGACCCTGTCGTTGCCACCCAGCGCGAAGATCACGTCGTTGCCGGCGGTGCCTACGAGCCGGTCCGCACGGTTGGTGCCGACGACCGTGAGGACGGCGTTGTCGCAGGCCAGCGGGTTCACGACCTGGACGACGGTATTACTGGTGGAGGGCGCGTACGTGGTGTTCCCGCCGTAGACGGCGGTGATGTGGTGGATGCCGACGGCCAAGTCGCTGATGGGCAGCGACGCCGTGCCGGTGGCGTCGAGGGCGTCGGGGCCCAGGTTGGTGTCGCCGTCCTTGAAGAGGACCGTACCGGTCGGGGTGCCCTCGGCACCGGTCACCGTCGCGGTGAAGGTCACCGTCTGGCCGACGACGGACGGGTTGACGGACGAGACCAGTACGGTGGTCGCCGGGGCTGTGCCTGCTGGCGACACGCTGTCCTCCACCGAATGCGCGACGGCGCGCGCCGGATTGCTGTTCGCGTCGACGTTACGCGTGGCCGCGGTGCGCGGCGCATTGCCGACGGGATGGTCGGCCGGAGTGCCGAAGTCCTGGGCATGAGCCCCCGGAGCGCCGAGCAGCGCGGCGAGGCACATCGCGCCGGTCACGGCTGCCAGGACGCCCCTGCGTCTGCGCTCTGCGCCAGGGTCCGCGCTGGACGTACGAGAGCCGGTGGTGCGGGCTGGGCATCGAACGGACAGGTTGATCACGCGGCACCCTCACAGATCACGGTCGGCCGGCCGGCCGGGACACCGGAGCGTGAGCCACCGCCCCTGTCGCGATCCGGCAGGGCAGCACTCTGACAGCGCCGATCGGCCGCTCGGGCATCCGCCACCACGGCAGCGCCCGAAACCACTCGGAAGGCCGTCTCACTCCCCCGGTGATGGTCGGCGGCTCGGTGCGCCGCGAACAACCCGAGAGTCGGAGGAAACGCACCAGCGGGTGGCGATCCCACAGAGTAGACGCCAGTGCGATACATGAATGCAGTGCCGTGCAGTGCGGTGCAGTGCCCTCAGCCGAGGAGCACGACGAGCGGTACGAATGCGCGTTGTCCCACACCTCGAAGGAAGAGAATGGTGCGCCCCATGAAGTACACGACCTCCATCGAGATCGCCCTGCCGCGGGAGAAGGTGGCCCAGTTGCTCGCCGACCCGGCACAGCTGCCGAAATGGCTGCGGGGCCTGGTGCTGCACGAGCCGCTGAGCGGGGAACACGGGCAGCTCGGCACCACGTCGCGGGTCGTGTTTCAGATGGGCCAGCGGAAAATGGAGTGCACCGAGACCATCACACGCCGGGAACCGGCAGACCTGCGCGAGATCCCGAAAACGAGCGTCGTTCACTTCGACCGCGAGATCGTCGGCGAGGGCATGTGGAGCGCGGTGCGCGACCGGCTGACCGAAGCCGGCCCGGAAACGACGCTCTGGGAGAGCGAGAACGAATACCGCTTCAGCAGCTTCCTCATGAAGCTGGTGGGGCTCCTGATGCCCGGCGCCTTCCGCAAGCAGTCGCAACAGCACATGCAGGACTTCAAGGCGTTCGCCGAGCAGGGAAAGGACGTCCGCGAAGCGACGGACTGATCTGCCGTAGCGAGGCGGTCGCGTACCCGCAAAACCGCCGGTCCTCATGTCGTCGGCCCGGCCTGCGCGTGGCGAGCGCTCGCCATGAGAAACGATCCGTCAGTGACGAAGAGACGGATCTGTGCCAGGTAGGCGTCCCGATCGACACGGCCGTCACCGTTCTCATCGAGCGCGTCGAAGGCCGCCCGGTCGAGGTGTCGGCAAGCCGGCACGCAGCGCCTGACTGCCCAGTCGTCGTTTGGGGTGGCGCTATTGAGCGGCGGTCCGTGGTGTGAACAGTGCCTGGACGGTTTCGGTGGCCAGGTCTCGCAGCCAGGTGTGGGCGCGGTCGTTGTCGTAGCGCTGGTGCCACAGCAGGTACAGAGGGACGTCGGTCAGCGGGAGCGGCGGTGGCAGTGAGGCCAGGCCGAGTTGTTCCCGGGTCGTACGGGTGACCGCGTCGGGGAGGGTGACGACCAGGTCGGTTTCGAGGGCGAGTTGCAGGGCGAAGGCGGCGGTGGGCCCGGCGGCGACGACGCGTCGTTCGAGGCCGCGTGCGGTCAGGGCGTCGTCGATCGGGTCGCGCAGGTTTCCGCGCCGCGAGACGGTGAGGTGTTCGGCGGCCGCGTAGCGCTCGAGGCTCAGAGGGCCTTCGGTGAGCGGGTGGCCCGGGCGGACGGCGACGATCAGCCGGTCCCTGCCTATGAGGCGGTGCCGGACGTCGGGGGGCGTCGGAGCGCTGGAGCTTGATTCGAGGTCGACCTCACCGCGGCGCAGCTCGGCGTCGTCCGTCCCGGGTTCGGCGGACAGGCGGAGCCGGACGCCTGGGGCCTGATGGTGGACGGCGGTGATCAGGGCGGTGCCGCAGGCTGCGGTCAGGGTGTCGTGCCAGCGCACTGTGAACACCCGGTCCAGAGCTGCCAGGTTGAGTTCCTGCTGTGCGGAGAGAAGCTGGTGGGCCTGCTGTACGAGGGCGTGGACCTCGGCACGCATGGCCAGTGCGCGGGTGGTGGGGACCATGCTGCGGCCCGTGCGGACCAGGATCTGGTCCCCGGTGGCCTTGCGGATGCGGCCCAGGGAGCGGCTCATCGCCGGTGGGGTGACGTGGAGGCGCGCTGCGGCGCCGGCGACGCTGCCCTCTTCCAGCAGGGCGTCCAGGGCGGTGAGCAGGTTCAGATCCAATTGCATGCGAGTAACTCTACAAGTGACAAGCATGCACTTGTTGTTAATGGCCAGGCGGCCTAGCTTCGAAGTGCGGGGACGAGAAACCGCCCCGCTTCTACCGAACCCCAGGGAGCCCACCATGAGCACAGCCATGCCTTTCAACGCCGACGCGACGCTCCTGTCCGACGTGACCGCTGCGGTGAAAGCCGCCGGCGTCACGCTGCGCGACCGCTACACCTCGCACGCCCGGGGAGTGAGCCTGGACGAGGTCGTCGGCGAGATCCACGCCAACGACGACGCGGTGCTGGAGCTGCTGCGGGAACCGCTGCTGCGGGCCCGGCAGGGGTCGCAGTGGGCCGAGGACGAGCTGGCCGGCGGCGCGCTCCCGCCCGGGGAGTGGTGGGTCGTCGACCCCGCCGAGGGCAACATCAACCACGTCCACGGCATGGACGAGTGGGCCGTCACCGCCACCTTTGTGCGCGACAACCAGCCCGTACTCACCGCCGTCCACCTGCCGCTGACCGGCGACACGTACACCGCCGTCGCGGGCGGCGGTGCCCGGCTCAACGACCGCCCCCTGAAGGTGTCCGCCAAGACCGACCTGGGCGCCGCGCTCATCGGCACCGGCCAGGCCAAGCCCGGCGAGGACGAGCGCACCTTCCGGCGGATCGGCGACTCCGTCACCGCCATGCTCATCAACGGCCTGGTCGTGCGCGTGTCCGTTCCCGCGACCATGCAGCTCATCCACGTCGCCGCCGGACGCATGGACGCGTTCTGGCAGTTCTCCGACGTCCTCTCCGGCCTGGCCGCCGGCGCCCTGCTGGTCTCCGAGGCCGGAGGCACCGTCACTGACCTGACGGGCGCGCCCTGGACCACCGGCAGCCGCGACTTCCTGGCCTCCGCCCCCGGCATCCACGGCGCCGCCCTCAAGGTCCTCTCGCCGATCGCCTGACCGGACCGTCACCGCTCTCCCCTACCTCCCTACCTCCCTACCTCCCTACCGCAAGGAGCATCACCGCATGGCCAACATCGGCATCCTGGGAGCCGGGCGCGTCGGCACCAACCTCGCCCGCAAGCTCTCCGCAGCCGGGCACCATGTCACCATCGGCGGCCGCAGCCCCGAAGACACGGCCGCCCGCACCACGGACATCGTCATCAACGCGACGCCCGGCGACAGCTCCCTGGAGCGCCTCACCGACCTGCGTACCGAGCTCTCCGGAAAGATCCTCATCGACGTCTCCAACGCAACCCTCGACGCCGCTGACGGCCTGCCCGGCGACCTGTGCTATCCCGGCAGCAGCCTCGCCGAAGAGCTCCAGGCCGCACTCCCCCACACCCGGGTGGTCAAGACCCTCAACACCATGCTGTTCATGGTCATGACCGCACCCGAAACCCTGGCCACCCCACCGACCGCCTACCTCTCGGGCGACGACGAACAGGCCGGATGTCTGCGAGCACTTCCTTGGGCCTCGGCTGCGCCGCCGACGAGGCCGCCGAACGGGAGCGGATCCACCAGTTCGCTGGGAAGGGCAGGGCCGCACCGCGTACGGCTTCGACACAGCCACCTGGTCACGAGTAAACCAGTCGTGGACGGTGTCACCGTCCCAGATCGCCTCGATCGCCACGATGCGGCCCCCGCATCCGGCCGCCCGATAGGCCAGCGACTCCAGGTCGAGGGGGCTCTCCGGTTCGCGGGCGATCTGGTCTCTGTAGTGGAGATAGCGATCGTTGGCGATCAGCTGAACGGTACGGAGCCTCGCGCCACCGTACGTCTTCGTCCAGCACCATCTGCGACAGCCGTCGCTCAGCGATCCGACCGGGTCCCAGCGGTTCTGATCAGGGACGAGACTCGCTGATCGATGACTCGCCCCGCCACTCATCGGCAAGGCTGTGACCGACCGCAAGAACCGCCCACACCGCGCTCAACGTCCAGAGATCTGAGCTGAGATAGTTGACAACGAGCCAGGCCAACAGTGCGCGCATCATAGGGGGAGAGAGTGGAGCGGATCACCGAGGACCAGGTCGCACGGCTGGTCAGCTTTGTGTTCGCGCGAATCCCCGACCCAGCCTCTTGCCAAGGCGAAGCCCGTCGTACTGCCGCCGCCCTGAGACTGGCCGCGAACAAGCAGATCGCGGCGGTGCGCTTCCATCGGTCCTCTCTGCCTGAGCAAGCGACGGGGACCGAGCTGCACGCAACCGCCTCATGGAATCTTCTGGTCGCCTTCGCCGAAATCTGGCACGACCACCCGGAGTTCCCTGCCGACGCCGCCGTAGAGACTTTCGAGTTCGACTCCGAGTCGCCCCTCTCGCCGACTACGAACCACAACCCGCTGCGTGAGCGATAAGCCCTGCCGGACTTGATGCAGCGAAGCCCGCAGCGGTTCACGTCGTGCGCAGTTTCCCGCAGGGGAACAGCACTGGCCGGGGTGCCACCGGCAGCGGGTCCCGGGGCCCCGACTCGCGTGGGTCGGTAAACCGAGGTTTCGTGGTTGCAGGGACTGTCGTCGGACCGCGGCCCCGGCTGCGTGGTCGGCAGGGCCCCGAGGCAACGGAGGAGGGCCCGCCATGCCCCTGTCCGAAACAGCCGGCGGTCTCCGCCACCGCGCGGCGGCGCTCGTCGCGGCGGCGGTCTGCTCGAGCGTGCTCGGCTTCCCCGGCTCCGGCGCCGCCCAGGACACGCCGTCGCCCTCGGCAGGTATCCCCCGACTGGACTGGCGCCCCTGCACGCCCGGCAGCCCGTACGACTGCGCCACCGCCCGCGTCCCCCTCGACCACGCCGCCCCCGCCGGCCGCACCATCGACCTGGCCGTGGTCCGCAGGACGGCGACCGACGGCGCGCACCGCATCGGAACCCTCTTCGTGAACCCCGGCGGGCCCGGCGGCCCCGGGACGGTGCAGGTGCCGCAGAACTACGACTCCTTCCCGAAAGAACTGCGGGAGCGGTTCGACATCGTCAGCTGGGACCCTCGCGGCATCGGCAACAGCACAGCGGTGAACTGCTTCGACAGCACCGACGCCGCCGCGGCCTGGGGGCGTTCCAAGGCGGCCGGCTTCCCCGTCGGCGAGAAGGAGCGCACCGCCTGGACAGACGCCTACGAGGACCTCGGACGGCGCTGCGAGAAGCGCGACGCCGACCTCCTGCGCCACGTGTCGACCGCCGACACCGCCCGGGACCTCGACCTGCTCCGGCAGGCCGTGGGCGAACAGCAGCTCAACTACTTCGGCGTCTCCTACGGCACGATCCTCGGCGCCACCTACGCCAACCTGTTCCCCGGCAAGGTCCGCGCCATGGTCCTGGACAGCAACATCGCGCCCTCCGCGTGGACGAACAGCGACCGCCCGGACGCCCAGACCCCCACCTTCCTGCGCATGGGCTCCGACGTCAGCGCCGCCGCGACCCTGGACCGGTTCCTCGACCTGTGCGGATCCGCCCCCACGGGCCGCTGCGCCTTCTCGGCCGGCAGCCCGGAGGCTACCCGCGTGAAGTTCGACCAGTTGATGCAGCGCCTCAGGGAACGCCCGGTGGATACGTGGACGTACGCCAAGACGGTCGCCGACACGGTCAGCAGCCTCTACATCGTCGACCCGGGCTGGGCGGAGCTCGCCCGCCGCCTCCAGGACCTGTGGCAGGGCCGCGCCCCGAAGCCGCCCACCTACCCGCCGCCGCCCCCCGTCGCACAACCCGACCCGTATCTCGGCGACGAACAGGCGATGGCCGTGTGGTGCGGCGACAGCCCCAACCCCCGCGATCCCGCCGCCTACCACGGCCTGGAGGAGAACAGCGCCAAACGGGCGGGCGACGCAGGCCGCTTCTGGACCTGGGCCGGAGAGCCGTGCGCCACCTGGCCGGCCCAGGCCGCCGACGGATACGCCGGACCGTGGAACAAGCCCACCGCGCACCCGATCCTCGTGGTCGGCACCACGTACGACCCGTCCACCTCGTACACGGGCTCCCAGGCCATGGCGAGGGAACTGGCCAACGCCCGCCTGCTCACCCACGACGGGTACGGCCACACCGCCCTGTTCAACAACGCCAGCAGCTGCGTGAACACGTACGAGAGCCGCTACTTCATCAACGGCACCCTGCCACCGCCCGGGACCACCTGCCGCCCGGACAGACAGCCCTTCTCCTGATCGTTCTGCATCCGGGCCGCCGGGCTGTCCGTGGTCGCCAGGACGCAGGTCCGCTGGCTTGAGTCCATGAGGGTCTCCGATTTCGCCGGACCGTCCCGGTCGTGGGCGGGTGGCCGGCACCCTGCCCACGAGCCGGACCGTGAGGCCTCACTCGCCGCCTCCTCCGCCTCCTCCGCCTCCTCCGCCTCCGCAACTGCTGCCGTCGCCGGAGGTGCCGCCCGTACCCGAGCCGGGACCGGAGTCGACGTCCGGGCGCGGGAACCTGGGCCCCCGCGTCGGGCTCTGGCTCCCGCGCCCCGGTGTCGGGCCGCGACGGGGTGGAACCGCCTGAGCACGGCCGGCCGGGCGTCGCACTGTCCCGCCCAAGAGGCCGGAGGCCCCGCCCAGGACGTACTCCGGCATGCTCGCGTCGCGCCCTGCCGTCTCCAGGTATCGCCTGCCTCTACGGGTCACCCGATGATCCGCGCCCTCCACCAGGCCCCATGCGGCCAGCCGGCGGCCGATCTCCTGGATCTCCGGGGAGCGTTGTATGGCGGCGCGTACGGTGTCGACGCTCTTGGTTCGCCCGCAGAACGCGAACACAACACGCTCGACCGCATGCCCCGGCAGTTCACCATCCACCGTACGCACCTGCGAGGCGTGCACCACGAGCAGGCCGCGCCTGTTCAACCCGACGATCGCGCTGTCAGCCACCCGCCGCGCGCCGCCCGCCAGGAACGCGACGTCGTACACATCCAGAGCCCGCATCTCGTCCGAGCCCCTTGCGAACCGCCGGAACACCCACCGCATGCCAGACCCGCCCCCGTTTCGGCCCACTTCATCTGCCGGCAGTCTCACCTGACGGCGCGCCGCCCAACCCTCTTCCCGCCATCTCAGAGCAACACTTGAGCTAGGGGCACGGCCACGCCACCATCAGCAGGCCGGTGAAGCTCTTTGGTGGGCTGGTGCAAGTGGCGTGACATCGAGCTGTTGGTCGGTGTGCTCAAGCCAACTCCGTTACCGGTGCGCGAAGTCATGCCCGCTCGGCTCGATCCCCGGTCTAGCGGTCGCAGGTCATCCAGATCCCGCCTCGGTGCAGGCCCGTCATCACCAGATCCGCCTCCAGTGCCCCGAGCTCTGCCTCGCCCATGACCGAAGCGAAAGCGCGAGGAATCACTGTTCCGAGCCATCGAGCTTGACCTGCCGTGGAATGAAACGGCCCTGAAAGAAGCCACCGACTGGCTGCAGCGCCTCGTTTCTCAGATCGTGTGGACGGGGTCGTTCAGACGAGGCCGGCGTCGAAGCTGCCCCCCCCACGTCCGTGCGGTCCACCGCGCCCATGCGGTCCACCGGGTGGTGCGGGGCGGTGTGCGCGCCGGCCTGGTCGGGGGTGTCCTCCGTCGTACGGTCCGGGTCGCGCGGTTCTGGGGCGGCCTGGTCCCGCTGGTCCCCCTGGTCGCGGGAACCGTGCACCGGCGCGGGCGGCTGGTCCTGCGCCAAGGCGTACTCGCGCGCGAGTTCGGCGACCCGGCGACCCAGTCCGTATCCGGCCGTGAGCCCGGCGGCGACGCCCAGGGTGGATCGCACCTTCCCTCCCGGCAGCCCGTCGACGGAGGTACGGGCCGAACCGTCGCCCCTGCGCCCCCGGCGCCGCGTCGGCTCGTGCCGGGTGAGCCAGGGGAAGTGGGGGTCGGCGAGCATCGTGGTCAGCAGCCGGATCGCGTTGCCCACCGCGTAGCGCCGCCAGGCGTTCGGGAGGCCGTCGAGGTCCACGGTGGCGTCGGTGGCCGCCTTGCCGCTCTCGGCCCGGTCCGAGAGCCCGCGGACGACGATCAGGTCCACGCCGTCCTGCGGGTAGGCGGCCAGTGCGGCGCCGCCCGCCTCCATTTCGACCGCCGCCAGCTTGCGGTTGTGGGTCTGGATCATCTCCTTGAAGGCCTGTGAACCGATGACCATCTCGCCACTGGCGACGGGGGCCACGTGATACTGCGGGCCCCCCTGCGGCCGGTCCGGCTGGGCGATGCGGCATGCCTTGTGGCCGTCCCGGGTCCACTTCTCCGCCAGGGGCTCTGTTGCCTCCCTGCGCGGGAAGTTCTGGACGTAGCGCAGCAGGGCGGCCGATGGTTTCCAGTTCGTCCCGGCGAGCCGGTAGCGGGCGCCGTCGGGGTTCTTCGGGTCGTCCACGACCTTGGCCTGGTTGAGGTAGTCGACGATCTCCGAGGCGATGACGACGTCACCGAGCGGGAGGTCGTCGTCGAGTGCCGCCGCCGTTCCCACGAGGGCGACCAGGGACACCTTGAACTCGTGGACGAGGTCGTTGACGGCGACCGCGGCGTTCGGCAGCCCCATCGCGTCCAGGACGGTCAGCACGCCCGTCACATCGGAGCCCGGGACCCGGAAGCGGTAGTAGACCCGCTGGTCCACCTCGAAGTCGCCGAGCCGGTCGAGTCCGGCCATCACGTACCGGAACTCCTCGCCCAGAGCGACCACCAGCCCCACCTTCGGCTTCAGTTCGCGGTCTCCGGTCGGCTCGGCCATCATGGCTCCCTTCTGTCGCCGGCGTCCATGGCCAGCACGATGCGGGTGGACAGTACGGCGACCGCCGCCAGTTCGGCGGCGGACACCACGGTCAGGGCAGGCTGGGAAACACCCCGTGAGAGGAAGTGGAGGACGACGCAGAGGACCGCGGGCAGCGCGAACATGATCAGGTCCACGGCGAGTTGGAGGTACTTCCCCGACACCCGCAGCGGGCCGCCCCGGTGCACGGACTCCCAGGCGAGCACGAGACCGGCGTCCACGCCGGCCGCCGCCGCCAGCCGGGGCCGGAGCGTGGTCCGCAGATAGCGGCCGATGGCCGACACCTTCTCGTCGTTGGCCAGGTAGGTCCATCCGAGGACGATGCACACCGGCGGGAGGAGCAGGACGAGTTCAGCGGCGCGGGAACTGCCCGCGATCGCCACGGCGGTGGCGCCGAAGACGGCGAGCGTCGCGTACATCAGGTGGTCCCGCGCCGCGATCCGGGCGCTCTGCTCCGCCTTCAGCACCTCGTACTCGGTGACCAGTACCTGGCACAGCGTCTGGGAACCGGGGGACGGCGAAGGCCCGTCGGGGGCCGGCCGCCGCGGGCCCGGAGCACCGGGCCCGCGGCCGTCACGGCCCGCGCTCACGGGTTCCATACGAGCCTGACCTCCGCCAATTCGGCTTGCAGGGCTTCCAGTTCGCGCTCCGCCAGGTCGATGGCGTTGAGCATCCCCACGCGCTCGTCGACGGTCAGACCGGTGTGCCGCTCCAGGTCCGCCTTGTCCCGCTCGATCTGGGCCTGCTCCTCCTTCAGCCGGCTCTCGATCTCCACCGTGATGGCGTCCCGCTCCTCGACGGCATACGCGCAGGCGTCCTCGACCGCGTCGGTGCCGATGGCCTTGAGCACATCCGCCAGCAGCTGTTCGGCGGCCTCCCTCGAATGGGCGCGGCGTTTGCGCCAGACGGCCACCCCGCCGAAGAGCGCCGCTGCGACCGCCGCCGCCACGACGGCGGCGGGCAGCGCTGCCAGGGCCGTGGCGGCCAGCGCGGCCGTACCGCCGGCCTGCTGTCCGGTAACGGGCTTGTGCCGGCCGCCGAGCCAGTCGGGGGACTGCGTGCCTGGCCGCGGCACGGTCGCGGACGTGTGGATGGGGAACCAGTCGGGAAAGAGCGGGACGGTCTGCGGCCCGGTACGGGTCTCGGCAGGGGGCTTGTGCACGCTCGTGGGCAGGCTTCGGGACAGCACGCCGGCCCCCATCATGGCCGCCGCCGAGGCCTGGCTGTCCTCCAGTGCGAGGTCGTCGACGGTGAGCCGGGTGTGCACCCGTACGGCCATTTCCTTGGATGCGTTCATCCGTCCGAGGTGGGCGCCCACCGGCCCCTCCGGATCGTTCCGGGTGATCTCCTCGACCGCGGCGTCGAGCCGCTGTTTGACCAGTCCGCGCATCCGGATCGAGGCGCTGGCAGGTTCCTTGACCAGTTCCTCACAGATGCCCTGCAGGGCCTTGGGGCTCTTGCCTTCGAACCGTTTGCGGTAGTCGGTTCCGAGCGCCTCCATCCGTTCGGCACCCAGTTCGCGCACTTTTGCCTGAGACTCCACGGCCGCCCGGTCGAGGTCGGGCTTCCAGACCTCCCCGTGTTTGGCGATCCATTCGTAGACGCGCTCCTGCCGTTCCCGGATGGCCCGTTC
Organism: Streptomyces sp. NPDC058525; assembly: GCF_042719495.1. Taxonomy (NCBI): domain Bacteria; kingdom Bacillati; phylum Actinomycetota; class Actinomycetes; order Kitasatosporales; family Streptomycetaceae; genus Streptomyces; species Streptomyces sp. NPDC058525. The sequence goes on along the minus strand of NZ_JBHXNP010000003.1, from coordinate 99,823 downwards.
GCCTACCTCGCCCTCCGAGAGGAGGGACCGGCGGCCCGCCAGCCGTTCGGCGATCGCAGCCCCGGTGGAGTCGGCGAGCCGCAGCAGGGTGCGGCGGTGGATCAGCCCGACCTGTTCGGCCACCTCGGTGCGCAGCCACTCGGCCGGTTTCGAGATTCCGCTCAGTTCCAGTTTCCTCTCCCAGCCCGGGGCGGGCCGCCGCGCGTACGCGGTCAGGGCGTTCTTGGCGGACACGCTGACCCCGGTCACCTCGTTACGGAAGCGTTCGGCGAGCTGCATGCCGCGCGTCTCGTCCTGGAACAGCGCCGTCCACGTCTGCGGGGAGTGCAGCACGGCGAGGTTCTCGCGCAGTCGGTCCTCGGCGTCGGTGAACTGCCCGGCATGGCTCTGGACGATCAGGTAGTGGGCGACATGCTCCACGGACTCGGCCAGGAAGCGCAGTTCCGAGTCACTGATGGGGCGGTCCGGGCGGATGACGAACATGACCGCGTCGGTGTCCGCCAGCGCCGCCACGGTCGCCCTGCGGTGGGCGGGGTTGAGGCCGCCGACGCCCGGCGTGTCGGTCAGCCGCAGCCCTTGGGCCAGCAACGGGGACGGGACCGCGATCACCGCGCCGAGGACCTCCGCGTCCTGCCCGTGGCGCTGGGCCACCGTCTTGGCGCCGCGTGTGGTCAGGTATTCCTCGATCTCCTTCCCCGCCACGTCGCGCACGACGAGTTCGTCGCCCTGTCGGATGTAGACGGTGGCCAGCAGGGCGTCTCCGTGGGCCAGCTCCACCTGTATGGAGGACAGCGCTTCGGCGGCCGTGGGCAGGACCGGGGTCTCCACGAGAGCGTTGATGAGTGTGGACTTGCCGACGGAGACCTCTCCGACGACGGTCACCTGGGCAATGGGCTTGCGCCAGCGACCGGCCAGGTGCTGGAGGGGTTCGCCGGCCGCGGCCAGGGCCTCTTCCTCCTCGGCCAGTGCGAGCAGGCGCAGGACGGCGTCCTCCGCCCGGTCGTCGGCGGCCGCCGCGGCGGTGCCGAAGGGGTCAGTCATGGGACTCCTCCTCCATGTCGTAGACGGCGACGCGGGCCGGCTTGAGGACCTTGCGGGTGTGGCTCTCGCGGAATCCGGGGTCGAGCACGGCGGCGATCCGGCCGCACTGCAGTGGTTCGGTGGCCTCGTGCGTCTCGGCCCAGTTGTGGGCGGCCGGGTCGAAGGGCGATCCCGGTTCGGGGCTGATCGTCGCGATGCCTGGAAGCCGTGCCACCACGGCCCTGATCCGGCGGGCCAGTTCACGGTTGGTCAGGCGGTCGGCCACGGCCAGCAGGTCCGCGGCCACGCCGGTCAGGTGCGGTGCCGGGGAGGGCGGCGCGTCCGGTCGTGTGCCGCCCGGACGGGGCCGGCGGCGGGCTGCGATTCGGTGCAGGGTCCGTGCCGGGGTCCGGGGCGAGCGGAAGCGAGGAGGTCTCAAAGCGTTGCCTCCGATTCGGGTTCGGCCAGTACGCGCAGTGCCGCGTCCTGGACGAGGCGTGCGAGGTGGCGGGTGCGGGAGTCGGCGAAGGGATCGGCCGCCCGGGCCGACCATCGGGTGAGTGCGGTGGCGGCGTCGGCCGGTGGGCAGCTCAGCCCGCGCAGCAGCCGCAGGGCCGTGTCCAGGTCGTCCGGGCCGAGTCCGTCTCCGACGGAGGTGTGGCGCATCAGCCGTGCGGCGGCCCGCGGCCACAGGTCCTGGTACGGCCGGCTGGACGTCACCCCGGCGATCGCGGAGCGCACCCGTGCGGCGGGAGCGTCGGGCAGCCCGGCGGCCAGTCGGCGCAGCCTGAGCAGGACGGCGGTGGAGGTGAACAGGTCGGCGTCCTCGGCGATGTCGGCCAGTACGGATTCCAGGGTCGCGAGGCCCGACATGCGTTCGAAGACCGCGGCGACGGCTGACGGGTGGTCCATGTCCGCGGTGGTGCGGACCAGTTCGGGGAGCCACTCGGGTGCTCCGACCGAGTCCTTGAACGCGGTCAGGTCCGCGTCGGAGAACGGTCCGGACAGTTCGTCCCACACTTCGGGCCAGGAGTCCGGGGGCCAGGAAGCGAACGAGGGCAGTGCGCGGAGGGCGTCCAGTACGGCCACGGTCCGCCGGTCTACCGCGCCGGTCCTGACGGCGGCCGCCATGAGCTGGTTGACGCCCGCGAAGCGGAAGGTGAGCGGTGTGGCGTCGCGCGTCCGGCGCTCGATGCTGCCGATGTCGTCATCGATCAGATCGATCTTCGCCATGACGAGCACCAGGTTGCCGACGAGGTCGAAGGGGCCCGCGGACAAGGCCGCGAGGCCCTCCAACTGCTTGGCCCAGCGACCGCTCACCAGCCCGTTGTCCAGGACGCAGACGAAGGCCGCGGCGGCGCCGGCCAGGTCGCCGCCGCCCATCATCCGCAAGGTCTCGCGCGGGTTCTCCGAGGGGGTGTTCAGGCCGGGGCTGTCGCCCAGGACGAGGCGGTCGGCGAGCGGGAACTCGACGGCGACCGCGCGGTGGGAGGGATCGGGAAGGCGCAGCGTGCCCAGGTGCGGTCCGTGGTACCAGGTGACCTTGCTGGTGGTCTCCTTGAACGCCGTCTCGGCGTGGGAACCGGAGACCAGGGCGTTCAGGAGGGTCGACTTCCCGCTCGAGACGTCACCGACCAGCAGGACCCTCAGGGGCTGGCCGCACTGGGCGACGATGTCGCGCAGGGTGGTGTCGTCGGCCTGCTCCGGGTCGCCGAGCAGCTCTCGGCAGTGCTCCGCGATGAGCGCCGCGACCGGGCCGGGCGCCGTCACCGTACGGGCCCTTCGAGGCGCAGCCGGTGCACGAACCCGGGGGTCCTGGCGTAGACCACACCGGCGTCGGGGCTGGGGTACATCCGGTGGGGGCCCGTGGACGTGGCCGTGTCCCGCAGCGCGAGTTGCCTGCCGGTGTCCGCCGCGAGTGCCCGGTACACCCCGTCGTGGGTGTCGAAGACGATCACCACGGGCTGTCCGCCCGGCGCCGTGCAGGCCACGGGGCCGCCGTCCTTGAGCGGACGGTGCCAGAGCCGCTCGAAACCGTCCGGTCGCAGGGCGTATCCGCTCACGGTTCCGGCTGCGCTCACGGCCGCCGTGGCCGAGGAGGGTTCGACGGCCACGGAGAACGGCTCGGAGAGGGGGAGGAAGGCCGGTCTCCGCAGGGAGTGCGTGTCCAGCAGGAACAGGCCGGTCGCGGTGCGGGCCAGCAGCATTCCGGGTCCGGCGAAGGTGAGTTCCGCTACGGGCTCGTCGAAGTGGAGGGGACGCCAGTGATCTGCGCTGACGTCGACCAGGGAGCCGTCGGGACCGCCGTCGACGCACCAGGCGAGCAGCGGCGACCAGTGGGCCAGTGCGGTGACCCGGCCCTCGGACCGGGACGGTGTGGCGGCGAGGTGACCGAACACGGTGGCGGCGGTGTCCTCGCCCCGCGTGTTCAGTTCCATCAGGGTGAAAGCCGGTGAGGGGCTGGCGAGCACCAGTCCACGACCGGTGCCGTCTGCGGTCATGGCGACCGAGCCGGGGACCTTCCGGCGCTGGGCGACCGGGCTCATGGTTCCGGTGCCGTCGTCCCGCCACACCTGTAACCCTGCGTCGGGGCCGAGGAATGCGAGGCCGCCGCGTACGGCCGTGAGGGGTGTCCGGGCGGCCGGGGCCTTCATCACCTCGGGGGCGAGGGTGAAGGGACGGGCCGCGCGGACGCGGGGCGCGGGGGCGTCGACGGGGATGCGCAGTGCGCCGAGGGCGACCAGGCTGCCCGGTGTCTCCTGCTGGGCGTCGATCACCTTGGCTTCCGCTCCGGCGGCCAGTTCGGCCATCTGTGCCCGCACCAAGGGGACGCGAGCCGCTCCCCCGGTGAGCGCGAACGTGTGGGGCGGGTCCGCGTGGAGCAGGGACAGCGCCTCCTCGACCAGGGTGCGGCAGGTCAGGACCAGCGGGGCGATCGCCGCCTCGAATTCCCCGCGGTCCACGACGATTTCGAGGCTGCGGACCGCGAAGACGGCCTCGTCGGATTCGCTCAGGGCCTTCTTGACCTGCTCCGCCTCGGCCCTCAGCAACTCGGGCTCGGTGGTGGCGATTTCCGTCAGCTCACGGAGTTCACCGGCGTCGGCCGACTCGCGCACCAGGTTCAGGAGGCAGGCGTCGAAGTCGTCCCCGCCGATCAGCCGGCCCCCGTCGTACACCACGCGGGCCGGTCCCTGCTCCTGGTGCCGCAGGACGGCGAAGTCGAAGGACGAGGCGCCGAAGTCCAGGACGGCGTACGATCCGCCGGCCGGCAGGCGGGACGCCATGTGCAGGCCGACTGCCTCGGCCTCGCTGACCAGGGCGACGGGCACTCCGGGGAGGGCGGCGGCCGCCGCCTCCACGAGTACCGCCTTCTCGGTGTCCGTCCAGACCACGGGGTGCGACAGCACCAGGCGGTCGGGCCGTCCGAACCGCTTCGGGACGGCGGTGAGCGCGTGGGCCAGGATCACGCCGATTCCGCGCACGAGGGGCTCGGTGCCGCCGGCGGGGAACCGTAATTCCCGGTAGAGCGGTTCGGTGGCCGGGTCCGGCTTGTTGACCTGCTGTTTGACTCCTACGAGGTACCGCCCGCGGTAGCGCGGAGCGCCGGCGAGGTTCTCCGGCGCCACCCCGGTGAGCATGCCCCGCCCCCGGTCCAGGAAGAGCGTGGTGGACCACTGGGACTCCCCGTCGATGTCGAGCGCGGCGGGGTCCTTCCGCCGCCACAGCGCGGCCTTCGCAGACGACGCGCCGATGTCCACAGCAAGGATCACAGGGCCCCCCAAGCCTGTACCGCACCCGCTCCGGGAACAGTTTCTGTAGTTGTGACCCTAACTACGCGGCGGAGTTTTTGTCAATCGAACAATTAGCTAGTCTGTGCAGCATGAGAGCCACCCGCCCCCGCCTCCTGATCCACATGACGGCCGACATCGCCCTCCTCACCATCCGTGAGGGAGCCCTCCAGGTGCTCATGGTGGAGCGGGGCACCGAGCCGTTCCGGGGCAAGCTGGCCCTGCCCGGCGGGTTCCTGCGCGGGTCGGAGACCCTCGACGACACGGCGGTCCGCGAACTGCGCGAGGAGACCGGCCTCGACGCCTCCCGGTTCCACCTCGAACAGGTCGGGGTCTACGCCGACCCGCGTCGCGATCCGCGCGACCCGCGGGTGGTCACCTGCTCCTACCTGGCGATCGTGCCGGAGCCCGCGGCGCCGGTCGCCGGGTCGGACGCCGCCGCCACCCGGTGGCTGCCGGTCGACACGGTGCTCGCCTCCCCGGAGCTCCTCGCCTTCGACCACCACGAGATCCTCACGGACGCCGTCGAGCAGGCCCGTTTCAAGCTCCAGCACTCCGCCGTGGCCACTCAGTTCTGCCGGCCCGAGTTCACCATCGCGGAACTGCGCAAGGTCTTCGAGACCGTGTGGGGACAGCCGCTGGACGGCCCGAACTTCCACCGCAAGGTCACCGACGCGGCCGGGTTCATCGTCCCCGTGGGACGGCAGCGCAAGTCCGCGGTCGGCCGCCCCGCGGCGCTGTACCGGGCGGGCGACGCCACGACGCTGACACCGCCGATCATGCGTCCCTCGTGAGCCCGCGCCGGACCTGGGCCGCCGCCCGCCTGGCGCTGCTGCGCCACGCCAGATCCGCGTGGAGGGACGTCACGGATCCCGACCGGCCGCTCGGCCCCCGGAGCGGGAGAACGTCGGCGAGCTCACAGACCATGATCATTCTGATCGGGATTTGCTGCCCCTCACCTACTCGCACCCGAAGCCAGGTGGGCGGCGATGAGCTCCTCCCAGGAGCGGATGAAGGTCGGGTACTGGTCGGCGAACTCCTCGAGGGCCTCGGCCGCTGACGGGGTGAGGGGCGTCATCTCGTAGGTGACCGTCACCTCGCTGCCGGCCTCGGCCGCCGCCAGGGTGACGGTTCATTGCCTCTCCAGTACGCGGACGTCGGGTGCCGGCCTCGCATACCCTGCCGGCCGCCACCTGCAACTCTGCCGGCACAGCCGCGCCGCCGCAGGACAGCCGGCGTCACAGCGGACGACCGACCGACCCGCTCCTCTGGACGTATCGGCCGAGGAGACCCAGCAGGACCACTTCGCAGCCGAGCAGCAAACGTTCCATCAAGCCGATCAGTTCCCGACCGCCCGGGCCCGCCGAGTAGGCCATCACCACTGCACCGGCCAGCGCCGCCCACGACAGTGCACGCAGCGACCGGGCCGTCCGCCTCGCGTGGTGATCGGCGTCGAGGCGCCGGGCCAGTACGAGTCCGGCGGCCGGCAGGGCGACGAAGGCCGCGATCGAGGCGTAGCGGTGCACCTGGGCCGACGTGCTCAGCTCCGTGACGAGCGGATCGGTCGGTACCACGGCGGCTACGACGAGCCCCACAGCCCATACGCCCAGCAGGGCCGACACCAGGCCGCGCATGGAGGGCAGCCGTACGCGCGCCACCACGAGCAAGACCGACGAGGCCAGACCCAGCAACGCCATCGTCGTCTCGATCGGGCCTCCACGGTCCAGTGCGGCGAAGTCGCTGACGGTCAGCGAGTAGGGGCTGAGGCCGGGATCCGTATCCGAGGGAGCCCACAAAGCCGCAACCACCGCCAGCACGACGGCAGTCCAAACGGCAGGAGCGAGGAAGCGGCTCAAGGAACGGGGGCTCAATGTCTTCACCCACTGATGCTCGGATCCAGACACACTCCCCGACACCCGGGCCCACCCTGAAACCTCCCTGACCTCAACCCCGGCCGAGATCAGGGGCTATGGCGCCGCGGGATCGATCAGCCAGACCCGCGACGCGACACGGCCACGGACCCGGCTGACCGCATCGCACCCGGTGACGGTGTTCCTTCGCCCTGGGCTCAGATGGCCGTGGAGAGGGCGACGTGCCGCCATGCGTCGAGTTCACGGCGCACCAGGTCCAGCTTCGCCTCGACGCGCTCGACCGCGTCCGCGCCCAACTGCAGGCGCAGCGGGGGCTCGGCGGCCTCGGTGATGTCGACGATGGCCTTGGCTGCCTTTGCCGGGTCTCCGGGCTGTCGGCCGTCGTTGTGGGCCAGGGCCTCGCGTACCGGTCCCGCGCCGGCTGCGTAGTCCGCGATGGAGGCTGGTTCGACGTGCATGCTCGAGCTGCCCAGGAAGTCGGTGCGAAAGCCGCCCGGCTCGACGATCGTGACGCGGATGCCGAGCGGGGCCAGTTCGCCGTGGAGCGCCTCGGTGATTCCTTCGAGGGCGAACTTCGACGCACCGTACAGGCCTACGCCCGGGGCGGTGGCGAAGCCGCCCACGGAGCCGATGTTCAGTACGTGTCCGGATCGCTGGGCACGCAGCGTCGGCAGGGTCGCCCGCAAGGTGTTGAGCGCGCCGAACACGTTCACGTCGAAGAGGGCCCGGGCGGCTTTGTCGCCGACCTCCTCGATGGCGCCGACGAGGCCGTAGCCGGCGTTGTTGACCACGACGTCGATCCGGCCGAACTGCGCCACGGCGGCCTGTACGGCAGCCGCCAACTGCCCTGGTTCGGTCACGTCCGCGGGTACCGCCAGCAGTCCGGCGGGCGTGTCCGGGTGTGCCTGCAGCACCGCCGCCGCATCCCTCGCCGTGGCGATCACCTGGTGTCCGCGATCCAGTGCTTCGCGTGTGATCGCCGCGCCGAGCCCGCGCGATGCACCAGTGACAAACCAAACGCTCATGTTCTTCCCCTGTTCCGGCCACCCGATTGGACAACGGCTCGACGCTAGAACCTAGAGTCGGGTCTAGATCAACAGCTGTGTGACGGGAGTCGTTCATGGATCTGAGCATCGGCGAGGTGGCCGAGCGCAGCGGGCTGAGTGTTCACGCGCTGCGTTTCTACGAGCGCGAGGGCCTGTTCGCGAACCCGGTGCGCCGCCTGTCCAACGGTCGCCGGGTCTACCACGAGGAGGACCTGGAGTGGCTCGCGATCTGCACGAAACTGCGCTCTTCCGGCATGTCACTGGCGACCATCCGGCAGTACATCGAGCTGGCCCGTCAGGGTCCCGGCAATGAGGACGAGCGGCTGGCGCTGCTGCGGCAGCACGAGACCCATGTCGAGGCGCAGATCCAGGAGCTGCGCGAGGCCCTGGACGTCGTGCGGTACAAAGTGCGGGTCTATGCGGATCACCTCGCGCGCGGTGAAGCCGACCGGCTCTGGAATTCCTCCCACCCTGACTCCGCCGAGGCCCGCGCCCGTCAGGTGTGACAGCCGGCCCGGGAGGCGCAGACGATCAGTGGTCTGCGCGAAGCCGCCCGCCGTGCTCGCGCTGGTGCGCAATTGCGTCGCGCTCAGCCGCCTTTCGATCTACGCTCGCGGCCATGACCTCACACGATGCGCCCGCAGACTTCCCGATCGCTCCTGCTAGCGCCGGGCTGGTGATCCGGCAAGAGACCGCTGACGATCACCGAGATGTGCGCAAGGTTCATACGCGTGCCTTCGGTGACAGCGATCGGGTTCCGGGGCTCGTGGAGGCACTTCGCGTTGCGGAGGCCGCCTTGCCGCCGATGTCCTTCGTCGCTGTCGTCGAGGACCGGGTCGTCGGGCATGTCCTGCTGAGCGCGACGCGGTTGGACGCTCCGCGCCGGATCGTGGACGTCCTGTCCCTGTCACCGTTGGGCGTGGTCCCGGAGTTCCAGGGTCAAGGCATTGGTACGCAGCTCATCGCCCACGCCCTCGAGGCGGCCGACCGTCAGGGTGTGCCGTTGGTATTCCTGGAGGGTGCCCCGCACTACTACGGCATGCGCGGCTTCGAGGGCGCCGGCGCGGCTGGCTTCCGTTCGCCCTCGCTCCGTATCCCTGACGCCGCTTTCCAGGTCGCCCGGTTGTCCGCTCACGAGCCGTGGATGACGGGCACCTTCGTCTACTCAGAGGCCTTTTGGGCCTTCGACTGCGTCGGCCTGCGCGACCCCGAGGCCTGAGTCCGCTGCCGGGTCGGTGGCGGTGGATCCGCTTGCCTATCCGGCGGGCGGGATCCTCGCCGGCTGCATCGCAGGGGAAGGAGGCCGGAGGGAAAGCACACCCGGCCCGGTAGGGCCACACCCTCAGGTCCCCGAGCGAGGCAGTGCGGTGCATTACACGTACCGGTTGAGCAAGACCGGTGGGCTGCCGGAAACCATGGTGCAACTCGCGGCGTGCACGGTGGACTCAGCGGACGTCGTGTTGCTGTGCGACACCATCTACGTGCACCAATACCCAGGGACACCGCCCGCGTCGTTCTCCTCCCCGCCTCCCGGTACCAGGCGATCGGCTGCGCACGGGCTGAACCGCATCCCCCGGGCGAACGAACCCGTTCAGTCCCACCAGTTGAACATCAGCTCGCCGACCGTGCTGGGGCGCCAGTAGCCCACCTGTTCCAGCTCCGCTTCGGCAAGCTCACTGGTGTCAGCCGAGGCCAACGGCATGCGGAGTTCATTGACATGCAGCAGCCGGAAGCCGCCCGTCTCAAACGCGGCCGCCCACGCCGGCGGGGGTGTGAAGTCCGGCAAGGACGCACCGGCCTGCGGCGGGCTTGCCACAAAGGCGACGACCGGGAGTACCGCGTGGCACAAGACCGTGGACCGACCGGATGAGGTGGTGATCACGGCCGTATGGAAGTTCGGGGTGACTCCGGGCGGGGTCACTTCGCCGACCGTGCCCCCGATCGATCGGGCCACAGCGTGGCATGCGGTCTTGAAGGCCACGACGTCCGCCTGCGGCAACGGGTCATCGCCATGCCCCCAGAACCCGGTGGCTCCTCGGGATACACGGATCAACGCACGACTCAACTTTCCTTGTTTCCGTCAGGTCTGCTGACAAGCGTGCCACGCGGCCCAGCCGAGCGATCACGTGCCCTGCCCCGCTCCACCCCGGCCCTGCCGCCCGTCGCACTGCTCTCCGTCACCACCGGATGCGACACAGAGCCAGAGACCGTACAGACCCGCCGATGGCTACGTACGCGTGGGTCGCGCCAGCATCGATCTGGGCCGCGGTGAGCGGCTTGGTGGCGAAGCCGGAAGTCTCCACGGAGGTCCACGCCCTATTGCCCGCCGCCTGGGCCCATGCACGGTCGTTCACCGACACGTACTGCTCGATCTCGCCGCTCTGAGAGCGTCACAGTCGCGGCCACGCCACCCAGCGCCCATCCGGCCGTTGGGTGACGCGCAGCCGTGCGGCCGCGGGCAAGGTCAGATCCGGCCGACCACCTTGCGCGGAGTGATGCGAACGACGACCCGGGGGCTGTCGTCGGCCGAGGCGGGGTTGAACTCCGCGTACTTCTTGCCGGTGTACTTGACGGACAGCTCGTCGATCAGCTCCTGGCCGCCCTCGGTGGTCAGCTCTGCGGTGCCGCGGATCTCCGCATACGAGTACGGCGCATCGAAAGGCTGGAGCAGCACGGTGGCCCGGGGGTCGCGGCGCAGGTTCTTCTCCTTCTGCCTCCCCAGGGTGGTGGAGATCAGTACGTCGTCGCCGTCGCGCTTGACCCAGACCGGGGAGACCTGGGGGCTGCCGTCAGGCTGGATCGTCGCGATGGAGACGAACACCGGGGTGTCGAGGAGTGACTTCAGGTCATCGCCGAGGTGGGCAGACACGGGGTGCTTCCTTCCAGGTGGTTGCGTGATGGCTCCATCTGTACCCCACAGCGTTGCCGGCCCCATGGATTTGAGGCACCGCCGCCGCCGTGGCGATTGAGAGGGCAGGCACCCGAGGTGGGAAAGCCGCAGACCCGTGGACGGCGGTCCTGGGACCGACGCCACCGCAGCCTTGCGCTGCCGCACTGCCATGCCTCCCCGAAGCCGGGACGGCGGGATGGAGCGCGGCAGCGGGACCCGAACGGGTGATGGCCGGGACGGCGCGACGGGGGTGCGGTCCGGCGGATCGATTCGTCGGCCGCCGTCCCTCCTAGGGTCGGACCCGCACCATCCGTGATCATCATCCGGAAGGATCCCTCCCGTCATGAAGCTCCGCACCACCCTCGGCGCCGGCCTCGGCGCGCTCGCCCTCATCCTGTCGATGGCCGGCTCCGCCCAGGCAGCCGAGGGCGACTTCACCTACAAGTACGTCGACGGCTACGGCGTGGAGCGGCTGGTCGCCCTCCACAACCCGCACAGCGGCAAGTGCATCAACCTCTACGCCGTCGCCGACGACGACGAGCAGCCGGGCTACGGCCCGCACAACGACACCGACACCGCCGTGACCGTCTACGTCGGTGCCAACTGCCAAGGTCCTGAGTGGCGGCTGAGGGCACACGGCCAGCCCGCCAAGGACAGCCTCGAAGTACGCTCGGTGCGCTTCGACGCCCCCAACGCCGTATAGCAGCGACGGCCACGCCAGACGGGGCCCCGCACCGGTCGGTGCGGGGCCCCAGGTGTGTGTCCACCGTCAGACGGCAATGTCGCACGGCTCGGCGGACAGGCTCCGTGCCGAGCAGGGCTGCTTCCGTTGTTGCTACGTCGGCGACGGCTTGATCGGCTCGATGATCGGCGCGCCGTCCACGTCGGTCATGAAGTCGCGGTGGACCCGCTTTTTGTCCGTCGGCCCGGGCAGGTTCGGGCAGGCGATGCCGTCGCCGTCCCGGTCGAGTCCGTTCGGGTCGAGTCCGTCCGCTCGCAGCACCGCTTGCGCGTCGGCCTGGGCCTTGAACGCTTCGCAGTCGACCACGTGCCCCTTGTGCCTGTACGGAGCGACGTCGAACGTGTGCTCCGGGGGTTCATTGCCGGCGCACGCGGTCAGCGTGATCACCGCGATCACACTGACCGCCGCGATGGCGGTACGACGACCCGGCCGTAGCCGGCTCCTCACCACCGGATCGGCGCCGTTCCTCCGCGTCGACGGCGCCCTGCGACCGGTCGAGGGGGCCGCGCTGACCGAGCCGGAGGTCGATCGCCTGGTGACCGGGGTGCTGGGCAAGGAACTCACGGAACGGTTCCGCCGGGAGAAGCAGGTCGATTTCGCGTTCAGCTGGGGGGAGAAGGCCAGGTTGCGCGGGAACGCCTTCGTGCAGCGCGGCACGTCCGCGCTGGCCTTGCGGATCATCCCGTTCCACGTGCCGTCGCCCGCGCAGCTCGGGCTCCCCTCGGTCGTCGTCGGCTGGGCGGGCATGCCGTGCGGGTTCGTACTGGTCACCGGGCCGACCGGGTCGGGGAAGTCGACGAGCCTGGCGGCGCTCCTCGACCACGTCAACACGCACCGGTCGGTGCGCATCCTCACGATCGAGGACCCGATCGAGTACCTGCACCGGCACAAGCGCTCGGCGGTCAACCAGCGCGAGCTCGGCACCGACACCGACTCGTTCCCCGGCGCGCTGCGCTCGGCCCTGCGCGAGGATCCCGACGTCCTGATCCTCGGCGAGATGCGCGATCCGGAAAGCATCTCCGCGGCCCTGACCATCGCCGAGACCGGGCACCTGGTCTTCGCCACCCTGCACACCAACGACACGTCGCAGACGCTGGACCGCATCGTCAACGTGTTCCCGGCCGAGCAACAGCCGCAGATCCGGCTGCAGTTGGCGCACACCCTGGTCGGCATCCTGAACCAGACGCTCATCCCCCGGATCGGCGGAGGCCGGGTCGCCGCTTACGAGGTGCTGGTGGGCACGTCGGCGATCCGCAACCTGATCCGCGAGGGCATCCAACAGGCGAACGGTCGTCGGGCAAAGCCGCTCGGAGTCACACCAGGTCGAGGAGCTGTTTGAACGCGCCTCCGAACCCGCTGTAGTCGTCGACCAGACGTATCTCCAGGATCCAGTGGGCCAGCCACCCTCCTGCGGTGGTGCGGCGGAGCGGCTCGTCGTTGTCCGGGCCGATGAAGGCGCTGGGCTCGGGGTCGGATCCGCCCGCGGCCGGGGCCTGCCCGCACAAACGGCCCACCTGCCACGTGCCCAGGCTCCAGCCCGCCTTGCCGGCCAGGGCCCGCACCTCGGCGTGCAGTTGTCTGCCGGTGATGCCGTCCTGCTCGAGAAACATCTCGCGGGCTGCCGCACCCACCGTGGCCAGGTCTTGGACGAGCCGCCGCCGGCCCGGATCGTCGCCGACGACGACCGTGCGGGCGAAGTCCGTTTCGTGCCCGGCGAAGAGCGGGCCGAGATCGATCACGACGATGTCGTCCACCCTGATCACGCGGTCCGGTGTGCCCTGACCGTACGGAAGCACGGTGTTCGGACCCGAGCGGACCAGACGGTCGGGCCAGGCCACGGCCGCGCCGAAAACCTCCCCCGCCACCTCCCAGATCCGGTCGTCCACCTCGCCCTCCGTGTGACCGGGCACGATCAGGCCGCCCTCGATCACCTCGGCGAGCACGGCCTGGGCCATCCGCTGCCCCTCCACCAGCCTCAAGGCCCGAAGACGCTCGTCCATCCGGTCGGGTACCGACAACGTGCCGCTCCTCTCGCTGCCACTTCCGGCGATGGAGCACGACCTGAGGGCCGAAAGCGGGGATGGTCTTTCAGAGGGCACGGATGCCAACACCTTTCGGGAACCTGCAAGTCAGCGCTGCAAGCCCGAGGCCACGAGGTGTCGGACCCGGGCCCCGGGCGAACTCAGTGAAGCAGTGGCCGACCGGGCAGGACGATTGGAGCCGCGTACGGAAACGCCCGCGCCCCGGCCTGCCGCGCTCGTGTGATGCGCCAGACTCACCGGTACGGGGGTCGTGCAGGGTGGCGCGGAAGGCCTCCGCCCGCCCGGTTCTGATCAACCGGCCATACGTCCGCGAGCACACATCGGCCGAACCGCACCTGTGGCCTTCTTGGGCGATGTAACAAGCATTTGCCAGTTGATTTACGAAACAAGCCTCGCGGATGCAGGATGCAACACAGCACGGTGCACGCTGTCGGAGCGGTGCACTCGGATGCGGCGTCCGAAAGGGCCGAGGAGCGGAGGATGACAGTGGGATCGGAGCGTGTGGACGGCACGCGGCAGTGGCTGCGCGGCCTCGAGGTGTTCGCCGGCCCGCTGCCGGAGTTCGACCCGGCGACGGCGCCGGCCGACCCCGTACGGCTCTTCCTGTCCTGGCTGCTCGAAGCCGTGGCCGACGGTGTGCGCGATCCGCACGCCATGACCCTGTCCACGGTCGACTCCGCCGGCGATCCGGACGCCCGCGTCCTGATCCTGAAGGACGTGGACGCCTCGGGCTGGCAGTTCTCCGCGCACGCCTTCAGCCCCAAGGGCGGCCAGCTCGCCTGCCACCCGCGCGCGGCCCTCACCTTCTACTGGCCGCAGCACGGCCGCCAGGTCAGGATCCGCGGCGCCGTGACGCCCGGTACGGCCGAGGACAACGCCGCCGACTTCCTCGGCCGGTCGCGCACGGCCCGCGCCGCGTCCCTGCCGGCCCGGCAGAGCCAGTACCTGACGGACCCCGCCGAGCGCGACCACACCCTGGAGAAGTCCCTGGCCCTGATCGAGGCGGAGCCCTCCCTCGTCGACTCGGCCTGGACGACCTACACCCTCGCCCCCGCCGAGGTCGAGTTCTGGCAGGCCGCGAAGAGCCGCGTCCACACCCGGCTGCGCTACGAACGCACCGGCAGCGGCTGGGAACGCCTCCAGCTCTGGCCGTAGCGGCGACGCCCCGCACCTCCCCCGCTCCCGCGCATGCCGGAACCACCGGCGATCGCCAGAGCTCCAGCTCCACTCCCCCCTGTTCCCCCTGTTCCTGCTCACAAGGCGAGGTAAGGATCCATGAACGCGCGAACCCAGGACGGCAGCGCCGGAGACGTCGACTACGGCACCGTGGGCTCCGGATACTCCTCCTACCGGAGGCCCGACACCCGTATCGCCCGGTTCATCGCCGAGGCCCTGGACGGTGCCCAGACCGTGCTCAACGTCGGCGCCGGCGCCGGGTCCTACGAGAGCGCGGCCCGCACGGTGACTCCCGTCGAGCCCTCCGAGTCGATGCGCGCCCAGCGCCCCAGCAGCCTCGCCCGCGCGGTCGACGCCGTCGCCGAAGACCTGCCCTTCACCGACGGGGAGTTCGACGGCTCGATGACCCTGTTCAGCGTCCACCAGTGGAGCAACGTCGCCGCCGGCCTGCGCGAGATGCGGCGGGTCACCCGCGGCCCGGTCGTGGTCCTGACCTGCGATCCGAAGCTCGTACGCGACTTCTGGCTGTACGAGTACGCCCCCGAGGTGCTCGACACCGAGGGGCGCCGGTACCCGCCCATCGAGGACATGGCCGCGGCTCTGAGCGGCAGCGGCACGATCCAGACCGTACCCATCCCCCTGGACTGCACGGACGGGTTCAACGAGGCGTACTACGGCCGCCCCGAGATGCTGCTCGACCCCGCGGCCCGCCAGGCCTGCTCAGCGTGGAGCTTCGTCGACGACGGCGTGCGGGAGCGCTTCGACGTGAGCCTGCGCCGCGACCTGGAGTCCGGGGCCTGGGACGAGCGCTTCGGCCACCTGCGCACACAGCCGACGTTCGAAGGCTCCCTCGTCATCGTGCGCGCGACTCCATGACGGACAAGAGGAAGCGGCACAGCACCATGGGAACACCCGACCGCATGGACGAGCAGCTGCGCGTCCTGGGGCTCGTCGAGGCGCAGCGCAAAGCGGCCCGTCTCTTCGCCGAGGTCGAAGCCCGGGGCCTGGTGTCACCCGGCTCTGGCGAGGGGAAGGTCAGCGACCGGATCCGGGACCTCGCGAACGAGACGTTCGGAACGACGAAGCACTGGCACAAGCGGATCGTCCGCTCGGGCCCGCACACGCTGTTCCCGTACCGGGAGAACCCGCCGGACCGGATCATCGGCGAGGACGACATCGCCTTCGCCGACTTCGGCCCCATCTTCGAGGAGTACGAGGCGGACTTCGGCCGGACCTTCGTCTTCGGAGACGACCCGGACAAGCACCGGCTCCGCGAGGACCTGGCCACGGTGTTCGCCGCGGGCCGCACCGCATTCCGTGAAGACCCGGAGATCACCGGCCGGCAGCTGCATGCCGAGGTGGCTCGATCTGGCCTGACGCACCGCGCCGCTGGATCAGGCGGACGCGGTGGACCGGCCGTCGGGGCTCTGCTGCGCGGGCGCGCCGAGGTACACCCATGCCTTCGTACCGGAACGCAGGGTCACTTCGGTGCGCGCGTAGTCGTCGACCTCGTACTCGTCCGCAGAGGCGAGTTCGTCGTCGGTGATCGAGAAGACCGTGCCTTCGACGGAGTCGGACGCGTCGGAGGAAGCAACGATCAGGGGGTGGCGGTCGGTTCCGCTCGCTGCGATCACGTCGGGGTCGGTGATCTCGATGTAGGTGACCCGGTATCCGGGCAGCGCGTCGGGTGTCCCCTGAAGGTGCCTGCCGAACTGGGCGAGTTGGACCTCCCGGAACTGCAGCGTGCCGTAGGAGAACAACTGGTGATGAGCCGGGCCTGCCATGCGGGGAAACCTCCTGAAGTGCCACATGTACTGACGTGATCATCCCAACCTAGTCCAGGCCGGAACGGCCTCGGGGACACAGAGGGATCTCGGGCGTCTCAACGTCCGAAACGCGATCGCCGGGCATGCTCATCAGGTCAGGAGGACCAACGGCGCCGAACCGCCGTCCGCCCAGTCGTCGGCGATCACGGCGAGGGCGTCACCCACCGCCGCCCCGTGGAGGAAGGCCGAGCGGTGACCGCCGATGATCCGCGCGCCGGAACCCGCCCAGGCGACGGGCACCAGCCGTGTGAGGCCGGGAACGGGGCGCGCATCTCCGCTCACCGGCACTCGCGGCAAGGAGGGCAGGCCGCACCCGGACAGTCCGGCCAACAGCGGTGACAGCAGGGTGTGGGCGGCTACGAGTGCCGCGTACGGGTTGCCCGGCAGCCCCACCACCCAGCGCCCGTCGGCGAGTCCGGCGAGCAGCTGCGGGTGCCCCGGCCGGCAGGCCACGGTGTCGACCACCATGCGGGCACCGGCGTCGCGCAGAAGCTCGCGCAACTGGTCCGTGGCCCCGACAGAGGTCGATCCGGTGACCACGAGGACGTCCGAGTCCCGCTGCTCGCACACCACTTGAGCCAGCTGCCCCGCCGGCCGGTCCGCGACGTGCCGCACGCCGGTGGCCTCGCCCCCGAGGGTGGCGATCAGCGACGGCAGCAGCGGCCCGAGCGCGTCCCGCACCCGCCCGGGCCCGGGCAGGCCGGAACGGTCCAGCTCGTCGCCGGTCACCAGGATCCCGACCCGTGGCCGGGGCCGTACCCGCACGGCGTCGTTGCCGCAGGACGCCGCGAGCCCGAGCAGTGCCGGGCCGACCCGGGTACCGGCGGGGGCTAGGCACGTCCCCGTCCGTGAGTCCTCGCCGGTGCGCCGGATGTGCTTGCCCGGTGACGGTGCCGCTCCCGATACCCAGCCGTCCCCCACTGCCGCGAGCTCCAGCGGCAGCACCGCGCGGGCACCTGCGGGGACCAGGGCGCCCGTGGAGATCTCCACCCCTTCCCCGGGCGCGAGGCGCCCCTCCCGGGCTGTGCCCGCTCGGACCACCCCCGTGATGCGCCACGGGCCGGGGCCGGCCACCGCGTATCCGTCCATGGCCGCCGTGTCGAACGCCGGAAGCGGGTGGTGCGTGCACAGGTCCTCCGCCAGGGTCAGCCCGCCCGCTGCGGCCAACGGCACCGTGCGGGCCGCCAGCGGCAGGGGTGCTCGGTGAGCCAATTCGCGGGCCTCGCCCCAGGCCCTCTCGCGGGCGACCGCGCAGTCCTCGGAGGCGCGGGCGGGGGTACCAGTCTTCAGAACCATGGAGCCATCCTTCGGCCGCGGTCTTTCCGTCGCCTACGCGGCGCATTGCCTTCGTGCATCAGCCCGCTCACGCACCACGCCGGCCCTCTGTGAGCCCTACTCCTCCTGGTAGGAGTGGCGTTGCTCCCGTGTACTCGATGGCACGCAGCCACTTGGGGCCCTTGTAGCCGTAGAGGTGCGGGACCACCAGGCGCAGCGGGAATCCGTGTTCGACGGTGAGCGGCTCACCGTTGTGGTGGGTGGCCAGGAGGGTCCGCTCGGAGGCGAAGTCACCGAGGCGGAGGTTGGCGCTGTACCCGTACTCCGCCCAGGCCATCACATGGGTGACCTGCGGGGCCGGCGGGGCCAGCTCCAGCAGGGCGGAGGCCGGCACGCCGAAGAACTCGTGGTCCGTGGAGGTGGGGCCGGAGGCGCAGTGCATGTCCGTGACGATGGCGGTGCCGGGCAGGGCGGCGACTTCCTCGAAGGTCCAGGTGTACTTCTCCGCCGTGGCCGTGGCGCCGAACACCTGCAGGTTCCATCGATCAGGACGGAACCTGGGGACGGGACCGTAGTGCGAGACGGGCCAGCCCTTGACCAGGCGCTGCCCCGGAGGGAGTTGCTCCGTCCCCACGATGTGGTCAAGACAAGAATGGGGCGGCCTCTTGACGCGTAGGGGCTCGGCACCGGCTGGTGCGGAGCCCCTACGCGTGCGTGAAGCTCGAGCGGCCTCAGACCGAGAGCGAGATCTCCGTCGACTTGATCAGCGCGACGACGGAAGAGCCGACCGCCAAGCCGAGGTCGTCGACGGCGTCCTTGGTGATCGCGGCGGTGAGCGCGCCGCCCTCGACGTCGACCTTCACCGAGGACATGGCGCCGCCCGAGGCGACCTCGGTGACGGTGCCCGCGAGCTGGTTGCGGATGGACAGGCCTTCGACCGGGCCGGTGGCCAGGGCGACCTCGGTGGACTTGACGAGCGCCTTGACTGCGGAGCCCTCGGCGATGCCCAGGTCCTTGACGGCGTCCACGGTGATCGCGGCGGTGACGTCCTGGCCGCCCCGCAGGCGGACCTTGACGGTCGCCATGGCCTCGCCCGCGGTGACGGCGGTGACGGTTCCGGCGATCTGGTTGCGGATGCTCAGGCTCATGAAAGTAACGCCTCACTCGGTTCGGTGGGGGAATTGCGACCTTTGGGTCGCCTCAGTGATCACGCTAGCCCCAGAATCCCCGAACCGTGCGCACCCCATCTCATCCGCAAGGCGAGAGTGCCGTGCCGCATGGCATTCCCCTCCGATCCGTATGCCATGACAATTCCGGCCGTGCTGCCTTGCC
Source organism: Streptomyces sp. NPDC058525 (assembly GCF_042719495.1). NCBI lineage: Bacteria > Bacillati > Actinomycetota > Actinomycetes > Kitasatosporales > Streptomycetaceae > Streptomyces > Streptomyces sp. NPDC058525. The sequence continues at coordinate 80,815 of NZ_JBHXNP010000003.1, read as the reverse complement.
GAAGTGGGGCCGCGCCGCTGGGCCGACGCGGGCAAGGTCCCGACGTACCGCGAGGGCAGTGACGCCTCGGGACGCCGTCTCATCGACGGCCGCGACCTGGCGGCGTTCGCCGTCAATCTCGCGCAGAAGACCCAGAACGACGAGGAGTCCGTCCACACCTCGGTCCGCAACTCCTTCCCCGGCATCCTCACGGCCGTCAAACTCGGCGATGTTTCGGCCCAGGTGGAGATCCAGGCCGGCCCGCACCGTCTCGTGTCCCTGCTGACCAGGGAATAGGTCGAGGAGATGGGCCTGGAGGTCGGAATGCGCGCCACCGCCCGCGTGAAATCGACCAGCGTCCACGTCGACGTCGTCTGAGCCGCCGCCCATCGCATTTCGCACCATCCGGCCCGGACATTCGAAGGCCGGACCCTCCCAGCTCCAGGAGAACCAACACCCATGTCGAGAAGCACCACAACGCGCCGTGCCGCGATGCGCCGTGCCGCAGCAGGCCTGATCGGCGGCGCCCTGCTGATCCCCGCGCTCGCCGCCTGCTCCGGCAGCGGCCAACCTCACGGTCCTGGCCGCAGCCTCCCTCACCGACGTCTTCAAGACCGCCGGGGCCGCGTACGAGAAGGCCCATCCGGGCACGAAGGTCACCTTCTCCTTCGCCGGCTCGCAGGAGCTCGCGGCCCAGGTCAAGCAGGGCGCGCCCGCCGACGCCCTCGCCACCGCCGACACCCTCGACGGTCGGCGGTGTGGCCCTCCTCCCTCGTCATCGCCGAACCGGTCGAGAAGGGCGCCGAGGCCCTGGCCATCGTCGCGCCCGAAGCGGTGTCCCTGCACCGCGACCGGCCGGCCGGCAGCCCCCGCAACGTCTGGCCCGGGACCATCCGGGAAATCACCGCCGTCAGCAGCCGGCTGCGCGTACTGGTCACCTCCGAAGAAGCGGCCGATGTCGTCGCGGAGATCATCCCGCAGGCGGCCGCCGACCTCGCCGTCACCTACGGCACGCCCGTGTGGTGCAGCGCGAAGGCCACCGAGATCACTCTCGTCACGCTCTGATCAACCAGAGCGGCATCAAGGAGAGCGGCACCTACGAGGCGACCGAGCACTGCCACCTTGCAGATGCTGGCCATACTGGCGGATTTGCCTCTTGGATGATTCACTGTACCCAGTCAGGCCAACCTGGCCGGATTCCGTGCTGGCGAACAGTCGCCCCACCGGGGCGACGGTTGGTTCACTGGCTGCGGACGCCACGCCCCTCTGGCCGCTTGCGGCTCTCGCTGTCACTGCGGGCGTGGTGAAGGAAGCCCCTGCTTGCCGATCGCGGTGTTCGGCAGGCAGGGGCTCCGTCATGCCACTGGTCTGGCATATGCGGCACTGTTCGCGGCATCCTGGACGCATGTGCGGCCCGTGAGTGCCGCCAGGCTCGAATGTAAGGAGTGGCCGGTGGCAGTCGTCGTCCTGCAGCACGTACCGGAGGAGGACCTCACCGCCATCGGCGCGGCCCTGGAGGCCGCAGCGCTGGACAAGCGGGTGTACCGGGCATGGACGGGCGAACTGCCCGACGGGCTCACCGGAGTCGAGGCACTGATCGTCAGCGGCCCGCCCACCGGCGACTCCCCGGTAGACACCCCCTCGGACATCGCCGAGCTGCGACTCCTGCGCAGCGCCCTGGCCGCGGAAGTTCCCGTGCTCGGCATCTGCCGGGGCGCACAGCTCCTGGCCGTCGCCGCCGGCGGCGCCGTCCTGCAGCGTCAGAACGCGCAGACCGGCCGAATGCCCCTGCGGACCACCCCGGCATCGGTCTCCGACCCGCTGTTCGCCAGCGGTACGCCGGAACTGCCCGAAGTCCGCAACTGGCCCGGCGGCACCGTGGAGTTCCCCACCAAGGCCGTGATCCTGGCCCGCGACGACCGTTCCCACCACACCCAGGCATTCCGGATCGGCGGCAGCGCCTGGGGCCTGCAGTTCCCTCTCGAACCCGACGCCGCGGAGGTGGACACGCAGACGCCCGGCGCGCACGCCTCCCCGCCCCGTTGGCAGGATGGCTTGCTGGCACGGTTCGCCGCGCTGGTGGCGGAACGCGCCGAACACACCGCCACCCGGGCCCTCTTCACACAACGGGCCGACGCGTGGGAGGACCGCTTCGCTTACCAGACCCCGGCCTACGACGCCGCGGTGGCCCGCATGGAACTGGGGCGCGGCCGGACCGCCTTGGACCTGGGCTGCGGCACGGGCCGGGCCATGCCCGCCCTGCGCGCGCACGTCGGCAGCGAGGGCACGGTCCTCGGGGTCGACGTCACACACGCCATGCTCACCGCGGCCGCCCGCATCGGCCGAACCGACTCCGGTCAGCTGCTCCTGGCGGACTGCACCCGGCTCCCCCTCCCCTCGGCATCGGTTCACGGAATCTTCGCGGCAGGGCTCATCGACCACCTGCCCCACCCGCGCACCGCGTTGCGCGAATGGGCGCGCGTCAGCACGGCCGACGGCACCCTCCTCCTCTTCCACCCGTCGGGCCGTGCCGAGCGGGCGGCCCGCCACGGCCGCCCGCTCAGCCCCGACGACCTGCTCGCCGAACCCAATCTGCGTCCGGCCCTCGAGGCCACGGGCTGGCGGCTGAAGGTCTACGACGACGCCGAACAGCACTTCCTCGCCCGCGCGGTCCTGGCGAAGTAACCGGCACCGCGCTCGCCGTCGGACACGTACCGGACGCGAGCGGCCGTCAGACGGGTACGCGCCCCGTCTTCGACGCGTCCTCATGGGCATCATCGGCTGCGCCGGCCGGTTCCGAGATCCACACCACCGCGGCTCCCGCACCGGCCACGACGACGATCCCAGTGACGGCCGCCCACCCGATGTGCTCGCCGAGGATCAGCAGGCCGGCCAGGGAGCCGATGACGGGGTCGATGCTGAAGAGCGTTCCGACCACCCGGGCCGAGGAGACGCGCGCGGCGATCGTGTCGACGGCGTACGGGACGGCGACGCCGATGGCGGCGGCCACGGCCAGCACCAGCCACTGCTGCCCGCTCACGCGGCCGACCGTGCCGATGCCGAACGGCGCGGAGGCCGCCGCTCCCAGGCCGAAGGCATAACCGGCCGCGTTGAAGTAGCCGCCAGGGCCCGAGATCAGCAGGACACCCGCGAAGGCCGCGAGCGCGCACAGGCCCTCCCGAATCCGCCGGGAGGCGAGGAAGGCCAAGGCGCACGGCCCCAGGAACTCGAGGGTGACGGCGACCCCGAGGGGGATCCGGTCGATCGCCGAGTAGAGGCAGAGGTTCATGGCGGCCATGGCCACCCCGTAGACGACGATCGACGTCCACTGGCTACGGGTCCTTCCGCGCAGCCGCGGCCTGAACAGTACGCACAGGATCAACGCGGCCATCGCCATGCGCAGCGAGCTGACGGACAAGGGCCCGAGCGAGTCGAACAGCCCCGCCGCGAACGCCGAGGACAGCTGGATTCCGGTCGAGCCGACCAGGATGAGGCCGAGCGCCTGCCGTGCTCCGCGGCGGCTGATGGGTACGGTCATGCCTGGCCTCGGCCACTGTTGACGGAGGACGTGACGTCCTGCTCGGTGACGGCGGCGTAGGGGCAGCCGTTGGTGTCGCCGAGGAAGTACTGGGGAAGCTCAGGGGCGTCGCCGTGCGTGCCCAGATGCGGGGAGAGGCCGAGGCCGTCGTACGCGGCGATGCGCCCGCGTATCTGCCTGCGCGCGGCGGCCGCCTGGACGGGCAGCCGGTCGAAGCTGGCGCGGGACTGCACGACGAGAGTGAACGGATGCCCCAGGTTGCGGCTGCGCCGGAGCCGGTGGTGGCGCGTGCTGACGTTGATGAAGAAGTCGATGCCCCGGTACCAGAAGTTCCACTTCGGATCCGCGGGATCGACCGGCGCGTCCGCGGGCCACTCGCCCCCGGCTTCCAGCAGGGTGAGCAGGATGCGACGGAAGGCGTCGTGGTCGGGGTCCTCCCATAACGCATCTCCTGTCTGTGCCCGCTCCGGGCGGGCAGGGGGAATTGGCGGGAAGGCGAGCGCATCGAGGTGTCGGTGCGTTGCGCGCGCACCAGCGCGTGAGGCTCGGGCGTGAGCCTGTTGACGGTGTGTGGTTGCCGACGTGGCACTACGGCATGTCCACAACGTGGCAGCCGACCCCCATCCCTGTCCACGCCCAACCGTCCATATCTGCCACCCGCTACGCATCATTAACATGGCATTTGCAGTGCCAGAGAAGTGCAATACATGCATTTGCGGAACAGGTGGTCGGCGGTCGAGAGGGACCGGTCCGCGCCTCACCACATCGACCTTCGCCTGCGGGTGTACGGAGCCCCGCCCTCCGCCGTCGGGCTGCTCCTGACCAGTTGCGGTGAGCCCGCCGACGCCAAGGATGGGCCCGCCGCGGGTGCTTCCGCTTCCCCGTCCGCTTCAGCCGCCGTCTTCACCACCGGCTCCGCGTCGGGGCCCGAGCCGGGCGAGGTACGCCTGACGGGCCGGTTCGGCAAGCCCGACTCGCTCACCTTGGCCGAACTTCGCTCCTTGCCGCGGGCCTCGGGATCAGAGCGGCATCTCCTCGGGTCCATCGTCGTCGGGGCATTGGTTCGAACACCCGCTAGGCTGCGAGCGTGCCGTCCTATTCCATCGGGCAGGCCGCCGACCTGCTGCGCGTGAGCCACGAGACAGTCCGCCGCTGGGTCGAGTCGGGCCAACTGCTCTCACACCGGGCGCCGGACGGGTCCCGATTCGTTGACGGCGCGGTCCTCGCCGCGCTCGCCCAGGAGCGCGCCGCCGGACTGCACCCCCTGTCCACCGGCGCTGCCGCCACGTCCGTACGGAACTCCTTCGCCGGGATCGTCACCACGGTACGGCTCGGCGACGTGGCAGCCCAGGTCGAGATCCAGTCGGGCCCACACCGCGTCGTCTCCGTGGTGACCCGGGAGTCGGTCGAGGAACTCGGCATCGAGGTCGGTGTCAGCGTCACCGCCCGGGTGAAATCCACCGAGGTCCACATCGACGTGCCCTAGCGGGACAGGCCGGTTGCCGCGGGCACCGCACCCAGGAGGCCGGTCAACCGCAGCGCAGCGCCGCATACAGGTCGGCCTTGTGGTCGAGGCGGGTGAGGTCCCGGCCCGTCAGGGCCTCCACCCTGTCGATCCGGTAGTGGACGGTGTTCACATGCACGTGCAGGGCCTCCGCCGTTCGCGTCCACGAGCAGTTGTTGGCGAGGAAGACCTCCACGGTCTCGCGCAGCATCCCGTCCCCGAGCGCCACCAGGATCCGCGCCGCGAACACCGTCCGAACGTCGGGCGCCACCCCGGCGAGGAGTTCTTCGAGGGTGTCCAGCTGCTCCACGCCACGCACCGGAACCGCATGGTCCGCTGCCGTCAGGGCGAAGCGGGCCTGGTTCAGTGACGCGCGCAGCTGCCCGACCCCGGCGGCCCGCGCCCCGATGCCCAGGCGCAGGTCGGCCTCCGGGTCCGCGCATGCCTGGAGCAGCGGCCACACCGAGCTGAGCCGGTCCGCCGGATCCGCGCCCGAGTCCGCTTCCGTGTCCGGGGCTTCGTACAGGACCGCCGCCGTTCCGCCCACCGCGTACGGAACCCCTTCGAGGTGCGCCAGGGCCTCGACCAGGGCGGCTCCGGAGGTCGCCGCGAGGACCGGTACGGGCCGCCGGCCGGCAGTCCCGCGGCGGCCAGGGCCTCCTCCAGCGCCCCGGGGTCGGCCGGGGCCTCCTCGTCCAGCAGTGCGAGCAGTTCCCGGCCCACGGCCCAGCCGGCGGCAGTCCGGCGGCTCTCCCCGTCGCGGTACTGGCCGAGGATCTCGGCGATCTCGTGGAGCACGCGCGGGGGCGCGGCGTCCGGGTCGGGCAGGAACAGCCGCCAGGCGTCGTACGGGGAGCTCTCGGCCTCGATCCGCAGCCAGACGCCGGCTCGTGCGGGCGCGGCCACCGCCTGCCGGGCGGACATCGCGGGTGCGGACGGGGTACGGGCCACTGTGCGGCCGCTGGCCGTGAGCAGGTAGCAGGGCACCGGGCCCAGGTGGGCGCAGGCCCGGTCGAGCAGTTCAGCCGGACCGGCCCCGTCCGCGACGAGACGGCTGAGTTCGCCGCGGACGTTCTCGGGCAGGGCGAAGACGGGGTTCCGGGTCGGCCGTCGGCTGAGGTCGCCCCAGTGCCGCAGGTACACCGCCTCGGTCACGGCGCGGAAGCTGGTGCGCGCGGGGACGGCCACGATCGGCACCCGGTGGGCCCGGCAGGCGGCGACGAGAGCGTCGGGCACCCGGCCGTGGGTCTCCTCGCCGGCCAGCAGCGCGGTGGCCCCGGCCCCGGCGAGCGCGGCGACGAACCGGTCCGCCTTGGCCAGGTCGCCCTCCGACCACCACACCAGCCCGCTCAGGACCAGCTCGCCGGGGCCCAGGAAGCGGCCCGGGTCCTCCAGGTCGGTGGCCGTGACCCCGCTGATGTCCTGGCCGAGAAGCAGCTCCTCGCCCCAGAGGAGGCTGAGGCCGAGACTCTCGGCATGAAGCAGGTCCAGGACGTGCATGACGGGGACTCCTTACGGCGGGGACATCCCACATTCGCTAGGCGATTACGCGGATGTCCATCGTAAATGCAAGCACAATGACCAGATAGCCTCTTGGTTGATCGTCCAGGGACGACTACTCAAAGGCTGCTTGATTCCGTGGTCGGGACCAGTCGTTTCGGCCTCGCCGCGTTGGTTCACTGGCGGAAACCCGCGGTTCCCGGCCGTCGGGCGGGAAAGGCTGGTGGCGCGAAATGGATCTCAATACGGTGCTCGACGTGCGCGATGCGCGCCGCCGCGAACCCTGGCGGCCCGGCGACGCCTGGCTCGGCGGCGGCACGTACCTCTTCTCCGAGCCGCAGCCGCACATCCGCCGCCTCGTCGACCTGTCCCAGATGGGCTGGCCGCCGCTGTCATGGCAGCCCGAAGGCTCCCTCGACATCGCCGCGACCTGCACCATCGCCGAGCTGTCGCGGTTCGGCCGACGGCTGCCGACCACCGCCGCCCCGCTCTTCGAGCAGTGCTGCCGGGCCTTCCTGGCCAGCTTCAAGATCTGGAACATGGCCACGGTCGGCGGCAACCTCTGCAACGGCCTGCCCGCCGGCCCGATGATCTCCCTCACCGCCGCGCTCGACGGCACGGTCCTGCTCCAGGGCCAGGACGGCGCCACCCGCCGCCTGCCCGTCACCGACTTCATCCGCGGAGCCGGGGTCAAGGACCTGCGCGACGGTGAGCTGCTCCGCTCGATACGGCTGCCCGCCCGCGCACTGGACTCCCGTACGGCCTTCCGGCAGGCCTCGCTCTACGGCCTCGGACGCTCCGGCGTCCTCGTGATCGGCGCGTCCGACCCGGCGGACGGCTCCTTCACTCTCACGGTCACCGCCGCCACCACCCGCCCGTTCCACTTCTGGTTCGCGCTGCCGCCCACGGCCGCCGCACTGCGGACGGTGATCGACGACGCCGTCCGGCCCGACGAGTGGTTCGACGACATCCACGGGCTGCCCGCCTGGCGGCGGCACATGGCCTTGCGCCTGGCAGAGGAGATCCGCGCCGAACTCACGCTGGAGGACGTTTCCCGATGAGCTACGAGATCGAGATCAACAAGAAGCGGTTCGACACCGCGCCGCGGGCGGGCCAGTGCCTGCGCACGTACCTGCGCGAACGCGGCTGGTTCGGCGTGAAGAAGGGCTGCGACCAGGGCGACTGCGGCGCCTGCACCGTCCACGTCGACGGCCGCCCGGTGCACAGCTGCCTCTACCCGGCCGTCCGCGCCGAGGGCAGCTCGGTCACCACCGTCGAGGGGCTCTGCTCGCCCGGCGGCGAACTCCATCCGGCGCAGCGGCAGTTCCTCGATGCTCAGGGCTTCCAGTGCGGCTTCTGCACGGCCGGGTTCCTGATGACCACCGCCGCCCTCCAGAACGAACAGGGCACCGAACACGACGACGGCAAGCTCGACGACCTCCCGCGCGCCTTCAAGGGCAACATCTGCCGCTGTACCGGCTACCGGGCCATCGAGGACGCCGTACGCGGGGTCAAGCACACCGAGCGTCCCGAGGCGGGACAGGCCGTCGGCAAGTCCCTGGGCGCCCCCGCCGGACCGCAGGTGGTCACCGGTACCGCCCGCTACACCTTCGACGTGGAGGTGCCCGGCCTGCTCCACATGAAGCTGCTGCGCTCCCCGCACCCGCACGCCCGGATCGTCTCCATCGACACCACCGACGCCCTTCAGGTCCCCGGGGTCCACGCGGTGCTGACGCACCACGACGCTCCCGACAGGCTGTACTCCTCGGCCCGGCACGAGCACCCCACCGAGGACCCGATGGACACGCGGGTACTGGACGACGTGGTCCGCTTCGTCGGCCAGCGGGTCGCGGCCGTGGTCGCCGACAGCGAGCAGGCGGCCGAGGAGGGCTGCCGCCGGGTGGTCGTCACGTACGAGGAACTCCCGTACGTCATCGACCCGGAGGAGGCGATGCTGCCCGGCGCGCCCGTCATCCACCCCAAGGGCCCCGAGTCGGGGATCTTCCGGGCCGAGAACAACGTGTGCGGCGAGGTCCACAACACGCTCGGCGACATGGAGAAGGGGTACGCGGAGGCGGACGTCGTCTACGAGGAGACTTATCTGACCCAGCGCGTGCAGCACGCCAGCCTGGAAACCCACGGCAGCGTCGCGTACTTCGAGCCCAAGGAGGACGGCTCCCCGGGCGAGCGCATCACCGTCCGCTCCTCCACCCAGGCGCCGTTCCTGACCCGGCGGGCGCTGTGCGCGCTCTACGACCTGGGCGAGGACGAAGTGCGCGTCGTCGCGGGCCGGGTGGGCGGCGGGTTCGGCGGCAAGCAGGAGATGCTCACCGAGGACATCGTGGTCCTCGCCGCCCTGAAGCTGCGGCGCCCGGTGAAACTCGAATTCACCCGGGCCGAGCAGTTCTACGGTGCCACCACCCGCCACCCCTTCAAGATCACCATCAAGATCGGCGCCAAGGCCGACGGCACCCTCACCGCGCTGCGCATCCGCGTGCTCTCCAACACCGGCGCCTACGGCAACCACGGCCCGGCGGTCATGTTCCACAGCGTCGGCGAGTCCTTCGCCGTCTACAAGGCGCCGAACAAGGAGGTCGAGGCGTACTCCGTCTACACCAACTGCGTGCCGGCGGGCGCCTTCCGCGGCTACGGCCTCGGCCAGTTCCTCTTCGCCCTCGAATCGGTGATGGACGAGCTGGCCATCCGGCTCGGCATGGACCCGCTCGTCCTGCGCGAGAAGAACGTCATCGGCGCCGGCGACCACATGGTGACCCCGATCGGCCACGAAGAGGACCTCTTCATCGCCTCGTACGGGATGAAGCAGTGCATGGACGTCGTCCGCAAGGCCATCGCCGAGGACCGCAGTCACGAGGACGTCCCGGACGGCTGGCTCACCGGTACGGGCACGGCCGTCGCGATGATCGCGACCGGCCCCCCGGGAGGCCACTTCGCCGACGCACGGGTCAGCCTGCTGCGCGACGGCACCTACGACATCGCGGTGGGCACGGCCGAGTTCGGCAACGGCACGACCACCGTCCACAAGCAGATCACCGCCGGCGCCCTGAACACCACGGTCGACCGCATCGCGATCCGCCAGTCCGACACGGACGTCGTCCGCCACGACACCGGCGCGTTCGGCTCCGCCGGCACCGTGGTGGCGGGCAAGGCCGTCATGCTCGCGGCCAACTCCCTCGCGGAGCGCCTCAAGACCCTCGCGGCCCGCCACACGGGCGTGGCCCGGCACCTGTGCATCCTCTCGGCGGAGTCCTTCGACTGCGCGGGCCGCGTCCTCACCCTCAAGGAGCTGTACGAGGCCGCCCACGACAAGGGCAGGCTCGACGAGCTGGCGGCGGACGGGCACTGGGGCGGCAGCCCGCGCTCGGTCGCCTTCAACGCCCAGTGGTTCCGCATCGCCGTCGACCCCGAAACGGGCGAAATGAAGATCCTGCGCAGTGTGCACGCGGCGGACGCGGGCAAGGTCATGAACCCGATGCAGTGCCGCGGCCAGGTCGAAGGCGGCGTCGCGCAGGCCCTCGGAGCGACCCTCTTCGAGACGGTACGGGTGGACGAACGCGGCGAGGTCACCACGGCCGCCTTCCGACGCTACCGCCTCCCCCAGTACGCGGACGTCCCGCGCACCGAAGTCCACTTCATGGAGACCTCGGACGCGATCGGCCCACTCGGCGCCAAGTCCATGTCCGAAAGCCCCTTCAACCCGGTGGCCCCGGCCTTCACCAACGCACTGCGCGACGCGACGGGGATCCGCTTCACGGAACTGCCGGTGACCCGGGACATCGTGTGGCAGAAGATCCACCAGAAGATGCAAGGCGAGAAGGGACTGCCACCGCACCCCTTCACACGACTGGTTGCGGGCTGACTGGCCGTCGGTTTCGAAATTTTTGATTCCGGGGATGGTTTCCCATCATTCGCCGCGATTGTCCCCTGCGCCGTTACGGCGCCTGACGCGACAGCCGAGGAAGATCATGGGTTGGAAACGTACACGCCGGACGGTCGCGTCGGCCGCTCTCGCCGGGGCGGTCGGCCTCGTCCTGACGGCTGCACCTTCGGCCGGCGCCGAGCCACGGACCGGAGCCGCGTCATGGCTCGCAACGGCGGCCGCCGCACGGCACGACGGCGATCCACCCCCGCCCCGCCTGCCCCGCGACTTCCACGGCAAGGGCAAGTGGATCGTCCGGGACCTCGGCATCACGGTGCCGTTCACCTGGAGCGGGCGGGACGGCGACAGCCAGATGACCGCGGGCGGCCCGGGGTACCCGATCTGGTTCACGAACCTGATCTACCACGACACCCTCTACACACTGACGTACAAGTGGCCCGGTCTGAACGAGCACCCCTGCTCACGCATCCCCGGCTTCAGCCTGGAGGATCTGAACCAAGGATTCGAGGAGGCCCGGTTCGTCGGACGGGAGACCCTGCGGCGCACCCCGCAGCGGCACGTGAACCACTGGAGGGTGGGCGTGGTCTTCCCGAAGCTGCCTCCCGGCAACTACCCGCGCCTGCCCCTCGCCCTGGGCGACATCTACGTCGACGAGAACAACCCGGGCACCTTCTGGCAGGTGCTGCAGTTCGGTGTACAGAACCTCTACGACCCCGAACTGGACGAATGGCTGGTCATGGACACCTTCGAACACCGCCCCGGAACCGTCACACTCCCCCACGAATGCCAGCCACCCCAGTCCTGACAGCCTTTCCCTCCACCCGGACGCTCTCAGGCTCCCGGTCCGCTCGGCCTCTCGGGGGCGGCGGAAGCGGAGTCCTCGGTGTAGTAGCGCGCCAGGAGTTCCCGCTCGGCGTCCCGGTGGGGGTACATGAAGAAGATCAGCAGCGCGCCCAGGGCGATCGCGGCGAGGCCGACGGTGTATGCCCAGTCGTCGCCGTGGAGGAACGACTGGCGTGCTGCCGCGACGATGTGGTCGGCGTACTGGGGGTGCTGCTCGGCGACCTGTCCGGCGGAGGCGAAGGACTTCGTCAGCTCGCTCTGGACCTGGTCCGAGACGTCCTTGCTCTCGGGGGAAGCAGAGATCGCCGCGCTGAAGGCCGAGGCGTAGCCGGCGGTGAGGAGCAGGCCCATGATGGACTGCATGACGGCCCCGCCGAGGTCCCGTTGCAGGTCGGCGGTGCCTGAGGCCATGCCGGCGCGTCGCACGGGCACCGATCCGGTCAGTGAGTGGGATGCGGGCGTCCCGGCGAGTCCGGCGCCGATGCCGATGAGTACGTAGGCGAATCCGATCTGCCAGTAGCCGCTGTTCTCGCGCCAGAACACCAGCATCCAGGCGAAGGCGAGGAAGAGGAACGCGTAGCCGATCAGCAGGGTCGTGCGGGCGCCGCGCGTCTCGACCAGCTTCGCGGACCGTGGTGCCACGAGCACCATCATCACGACGAGGGGGAGGATGGCGGCGCCGGCTTCGACGGGGTTGTACTCGAGCACGTTCTGCAGGTACTGCTGGCTGATGAACGCAGACCCCATCATGGCGCCGTACACGATGATTCCCGCGCATGCGGCGACCCAGAACGTGCGCCGGCCGGCGATGTGGAGGTCGTACAGCGGGTTGGGAGCCCGGCGCTGACGCCAGAAGAACGCCGCTCCGGCAGCCAGGGCGATCACTGCGAGGCCGACGACCAGTGCTCCCTGACCCGGGACGGCGCCGAAATTGATCGCCAGCACCAGCCCCGCGATCAGGAGTACGGACAGGACGCCGCCGAGGTTGTCCACCGGTTCGGCCGACTCGTTGGCGTGCGCGGGGATGAACAGCAGGGCCATGACCAGCGCGACCACGGCGAGGGGCAGGGTGATCAGGAACACCGACCCCCAGTAGAAGCGTTCGAGCAGCGCGCCCGCGGTCACCGGCCCGAGCATGGAGATGCCGCCGCCCAGGGCCGACCACAGCGCGATCGACTTCGTCCGCGCCGGCCCCGACCACAGGGCGGTGATCAGCGCCAGGGTGGTCGGATAGGCCATGCCGGCCGAGAGCCCGCCGAGGATCCGGGCCGCTACGAGGACGGTGTCGCTCGGCGCGTACGCGGCGAGCAGGCAGGCGGGGACGGACAGAGCGACGCCGAGGAGGAGGAGCAGCTTGCGCCCGTGATGGTCGCCGACCGCACCCAGATAGAGCACCGATGCGGCCAGGCCGAGGGAGTACCCCACGGCGACCAGGTTCAGCGCGGTCTGGGAGGAGTCGAAGGCCTTCCCGATCGCGGGCAGCGCCACGTTGGCCACCGACAGGTTCAGGTTGGCCACCGCGGCAACGATGATCAAGGACGCCAGAACGAGCGACGCCCGCGCCGGGGCCTCACCCGTAATGTCAGTGCGAGGCGCGCCGCTTGTCGACATGGAACCTCCGGGGCGAAGTTGGGCTGTCAGTCGCGGAGTGATCTGAAGAAGGCGCGGATGTCGTCGACGAACAGGTCGGGGACCTCGAAGGCTGGGAAGTGCCCGCCTTCGGCGTGCTCCCGGAAGAAGACGTCGCTGTCGGCGCCAGGGCCGAGGACCTTGCGGACCAGCGGGTCGCTGAAGAACAGGGAGGAGGCCATGGGCACGTCGGAAGGGCCGCCCCATCCCGGGTCGTCGGAGTGGGCCAGTTCCCAGTAGAAGTCGCCCGCCGCGGGCCCGGTCCGGGTGAACCAGTAGAGGCTGGCGGTGATCAGGACGTTGTCGCGGCTGATCGGTGTGGTGGGGTTGGCCCACTGCACGAACTTCTCGGCGATCCAGGCCAGCTGCAGGATCGGCGAGTCCGCCAGCCCCGCCGAGAGGGCGTTCGGCGCGGTCGAGTGCAGCACCCGGTAGCCCTTCATCTGCGACCAGCTCCGCTGCGCCGCTTCGAGGCCGGCCCGTTCCGCTGGGCTCAGGCCGTCCGGGACGGGGAGGTCCTCGCCGGCCATGCCGAGCTGGAGCCGGTCGCCATGGGTGTGCGCGCCGATCACCCGGTCGGGCATCAGCATCGCCACCCGGCCCGTCACCCCGGCCCCGAGATCCCCTCCTTCCACGCCGAAGCGCTCATAGCCCAGACGGGTCATCAGTTCCCCGAAGGCCATGGCGGTGCGTTCCAGATTCCAGCCGCGCGCGGAGAGCGGGCTGGAGAAGGCGAAGCCGGGCAGCGAGGGGATGACGACGTGAAACGCGTCGGCGGGGTCCCCACCGTGCGCGCGTGGATCGGCCAGCGGCCCGCTCGCCTCCAGGAACTCGACGAACGAGGTCGGGTAGCTGTGGTTGAGCAGCAGGGGCGTGGCGTCCGGCTCCGGTGAACGGATGTGCAGGAAATGGATGGTCTGCCCGTCGATCTCGGTCAGGAACTGCGGGAAGGCGTTCAGCCTGGACTCGTGGGCCCGCCAGTCGAATCCGTCCGCCCAATAGCGGGCCAGCTCGTGAAGGTAGGCCGACGGAATGCCGTGATCCCACTCCGAATCGGCGCCGGGTACCGGATGCGGCGATCGAGTGCGGGCCAGTCGGTCATGCAGGTCATCGAGATCGGCCTGCGGAATCTGGATCCGGAACGGGCTGATGTCAGCACACATGATCAGCAATATATGGCCATAGCGGATGAATCGTTACGAAAGGGGGTGGTGGGGCGGTCCCGCGCGCCGCGCGGCCGCCCACAGCGTTACCGGCCCCGCGCCGCGTCCTGGGCGGGCGTCGCGATCAGGGGCAGGGTGGAAGGTGCCGACGAGGGGCCGGTTATGGTCGGTGCCATGCCGGCTGTCCCTGAATCCGTCCACGTGCCCGCGCTAGCGCTGCGCCCCGCGACACGCGCCGACCTGCCCTCGGTACTCGCTCTGCTCGCCGACGAGGAGAGGGTGGTCGACCCGGCGACGCTCGTGGTGGATGAGACATACGAACAGGCCTTCGCGGCGATCGAGGCGGACCCGCGTAACGAAGTGCTGGTCCTGGTCGAAGGCGTCGACGAGCAGGGTGCTGGCGGCGGGGTGGTGGTGGGCTGTCTGCAGGTGACGTACATCCCGGGGCTGGGCAAGGGCGGGGCCGAGCGGGCCCTGATCGAGGCGGTGCGGGTCCGCGCGGACCGTCGAGGCGGCGGGCTCGGACGGATCTTGATGGAGCGCACGATCGAGCGGGCCCGCACGCGTGGCTGCGCGCTGGTCCAGCTGACCAGCAACAAGCGGCGCGAGGATGCGCACCGCTTCTACGGCGGGCTGGGCTTCGCTTGCAGTCACGATGGGTTCAAGCTCGCTCTTTAACGTTCGGAGCCGGTTCCTGGTGCCCGTGGGCGGAGGCCGCAGAGCCAGATGACCGCGCCGCGGAGGTGGGGCGCTGCATGGTACCTGTCTGGCGGGTCTGCTCAGGGCGCAGCGCGACCGGATCCATCTCCAGGCAGTGTCGTCGGTACCCGGCGGCCAAGTCCGCCCGTTGCATCCGGCCCGAGCCGGTCCGCGCCCGAGCTCGGGCTCCGGCTCGGCAGCCGGCCGGCCGGCCCGGGTCAGTCGCTCATGCCTGCGGCGAAGGGCGTCGTCTGCCAGTGGTCCACCGCGGGCTTGAGGTACTCCAGCAGTTCGGGAAGCTGCGGGACCAGGGTGAGGGTGGCGATGATCCGCAGCATGCCCAGAGCATTGACGAAGGCGAGGACCTCCTCGTCGAGCGGCCGCGTGCCGTTGCGTCGTGCGCCGCGGTTGTACGCGGCTTCGTGCTCGGGTCCGAGAGCGGCCAGGTCCCACTCGACGGGCCCCAGAGTGACCAGTTCGAAGTCGGCGTAGAGGTCGCCGTCCACCCCGTTGAAGATGTTCGCGGGCGGGGAGTCGCCGTGGATGGGTTGGAGTTCGATGCCGGGGAACCGAGCCTCGAAGGCGCTGCGTGAGCGTACGAGGGGTTCGAAGAACTGCCATTCGCGACGCGCCCGGTCGAGCTCGGGCGCTGCGATCAGGTCAGGATGCCGGTCGAGCAGGGCGAGGCCATCGGAGATGAACTGCGGGTCGGCCGCGGAGAGAAACTCCAGGCGGTGGCCCGGGTAGGCGCGCAGTGCCGCATGGAGGTCGGCGGCGCTCTCGGCGTTCGCGACGTAGTCGGGTTCCTTGTCCCGGGCCTCCTCGACGAACGGCCAGAACGTCATCGAGAACCCGTCGCGCTGCACCGGTTCGCGCGGCACGAGCGGGCTGGGCGCGATCACGGGGATCTTCTGCTCGGCCAGCCACGCCGTCACATCCAGCTCGTCCTGCTGGCGGCGAGCGAGGGCGGCCAGGTCGTCCGGGCGGGGCAGGACGGTGGGAATCCGGGCCACGACCGGGGACGGGGCCAGGTGGACGACGACCGAGAAGACGTCGTGGAGCACGGCGGGCTCGGTGACAGTCAGGCCGAGCCCGCGCCCGGCCGCGACGGCTGCCTCGACGGCGGCGGAGGTGCGGTCGGCGCGCTGTTGTGGTGTCAGGAAGGTGGTCATGGGCCCCTCGTTTCACTGCATTGGCGAACTTGTGGATTGGTTGACTGGTGGATGTGAGGCAATTGAGGGCGGGCCGGAGCGGGTCAGCGCCTGCGGCCGGCGTGCAGTTCCAGCTGCTCGGCTTCGAAGCGCGCACGGAAGTCACGATCGTGCGAGACCGCGACCACCGCCCCGGGGTACGCCGCGAGCGCCGCCTGGAGATCCTCGACCAGGTCGAGGGCGATGTGGTTGGTCGGCTCGTCGAGGACGAGAAGGTCTGCGGGCCGGGTCACCAGGGTCGCGATCTGCAACCGCCGCTGCTGGCCCACGGACAGTGCGGCAACCGGGACGTGCAGATCCTGTTCGCGGAACAGGCCCAGGGACAGGAGCTGTTCGGCGTGCTCGTCCGGCAGCCCGGCCTGCCCAGCGGCGAACGCGGCGAGCAGCGGCAGCCGTGTGGCGTGCGCGGGCAGTTCCTGGGCGAGGTAGCCGATCCGGGCGGGGCGGCGCACGGTGCCCGCGTCCGGCGGCAGGTCGCCCGCGAGGACGCGAAGCAGCGTCGTCTTGCCCGCGCCGTTCTCCCCCGTGACGAGCAGGCGCATTCCGGGCTCGATCGCCAGGAGCCCGTCCAGGCGCAGCCGTTCCCCGACCCGTACGTTGTCGAGTTCGGCAAGTGCGCCCTGGACCGGGCCGTCGGCGGCCGACGGCAGCACTGTCGTAAACCTGAGCGGTACGGGCGGCTCCGCCACCGGGTCGCGCCGCAGCCGATCCAGGCGCTCCCGCACCGAGCGCACCTGCCCGCCGAGCTTCGCCTCGCTGGAGCGGCGGTGCTTGCCGAAGCCCTGCTTCGGGTCGCGGCCGGTGGTGGCGAGCCTCCTGCCCGCGGCCTCCAGCAGCTCCTCCGCGCGGGCCACCTCCTCGACCCAGTCCGCGTACCGCTGCTCCGCTCCGCGCCGGGCGGCGGCCTTCGCGGCGCGGTAGCCGGCCCAGCCGTCGCCGTACCGGTGCACGGTGCACGCGTCCCGGTCGACGTCGAGGATCGTGGTGGCGATGCGCTCCAGGAAGCCGCGGTCGTGGGTGACCGCGACGACGGTGCCGCGGTGTGCGCGCAGGTGATCCTCCAGCCAGCGCACGGCCGCCGCGTCGAGGTGGTTCGTCGGTTCGTCCAGGAGCAGCAGTTCGGGGGCGGCGGCCAGGACGCAGGCGAGCGCGAGGCGCGACTGTTCGCCGCCGGACAGTGAGCCGAGCAGGCGCTCACGGGTGATCCGGGCCAGCCCGAGCCCGTGCATGGCGGCATCCACGCGGGCGTCCGCCTCGTATCCGCCGCGTTCCTCGTAAGCGATCAGCAGCTCGCCGTACGCGGCAAGTGCCTCGTCCGACGCGCCGCCGAGGGACTCCTCTGCGGTACGGAGCCTGCGCTCCATGTCGCGCAGTTCGGTCAGGGCAAGGTCGACGGCGTCCTGCACGGTGCAGTCGGCATCGAGGTCGAGGGTCTGGGCGAGGTGGCCCGTCCCGCCGGGAAAGCGGACGGTGACCTCTCCGGCGTCCGGCGTTTCGGCCCCGGCGAGCAGCCGCAGCAAGGTGGACTTGCCGGAGCCGTTCTCGCCGATGACGGCGGCCTTCTCCCCCGGCCGGACGGTGAAGGAGACCTGGTCGAGGACGGTCCGGGTGCCATAGGACTTGGTGACGGACTTGACGGACAGCTGCGCCGGCGCCGAGACGGTGGCGGGCATGGCGGTATGAGCGCGATCGCGCATGGGACTTTCCCTGGGCATACGAAGGGTCTACGGGCAGCAGAAACGGCGGCAGGGGCCGTGCCCGGACTCAGACGAAGAAGAGGAAAGCCATGCGCCCACCATAACAAGACGAACCGTCTCGGCTCAAGTCGTGCGGGCGCGAAGTCCGTGATCCGCAGCACCCCGCCCGTCCGGGGACGCGAGGCATGGGAAGCCGGCACGACGATCCGCCCGGAGGCCCAGACCGTCGACATGTCAGCGGGGCCTGAGAGCATCACGGTCGTGATCGACACCGCGAGGTCGCTGACGGCGGCTTCGGCCCTGACTACCAGCTGCTGCCACTGCTCGGCCCGGGCTCCAGCGTCACCGGCGAATACCTGATGCGGCGGGAGGCTTCCGCTGGAGCGGAGCATCCGGAGTGGCCCGAAGGCGTCGTACCGATCCTGACCTGGGGCTGTGGCATGTACGCCGGCGTTGATTGCCTCAGCGGAGACGGTCAGGTCCTGCTCTTCGAGCCGAACCCGTACGGCGGCGGATCGTGGGAGCAGTGCTGGTTCCTCGACGCCGCCGGCCTCGCAGGCTGGCTGGAGACATGGCTGGCGGGGACGGGCTGGTTCGAGGAGGACGCCTTCGACGGGGACGACCCGGTCGAGCCTCAGCCATGGGACCAGGCCGCGAGCCGGCTGGCCTCCGGCGCACAGCACAACGGCAACACCTCGTCCCGCTGACGCATACGCCGTCATGCGGGGCAGGACACGAGCGTTCCTCAGGAGAGCCAGTCGGCGTAGCGGGTGGTGGCGAGGTGGGCGTTCTTGTCGGTGAGGACGTCGCCGTTGATGACGGAGAACATGCCGGCGGAGGGGTCGGTGACGACGGTGCGGCGGTCGGACTTGTGGGACAGGGTGAGCCGGCCCAACTCGTCCAGGGCGAAGATCTCGGGTCCCGCGACGCTGCGAATGCCGCCCAGCGGGTCGCCCGCAGCGACTTCCGCCACCTCCGCGGCCACGTCCTTGGAGGCGATCGGCTGGATCGGCGTGGCGGCAGCCGGACGGTGTCGCCGTCGGCGGTCCAGGACAGGATCGCGTCGACGAATTCCATGAACTGCGTCGCGCGGACGATCGAGTACGGGATCGGTCCGCCCCTGAGGATGTCCTCCTGGAGCAGCTTGGCCCGGTAGTAGTCCAGCTCCGGCACCTGGTCCACGCCGACGATCGACAGAATGACGAAGTGCCCGACGCCACCCGCCCGGGCCGCGGCGAGAAGGTTGTCCATCGAGGTCTGGAAGAAGGCCAGGGATGCTTCGTCGAAGGTCGGGGAGTTCGTCAGGTTGACGATGACGTCGACCCCCGCCACCGCCTCGTCCAGTCCCTGGCCGCTGATGACGTCGACACCGGTGGACTGCGAGTGCGGCACCGCCTCGTGCCCGGCTGCGTTCAGACTCGTGACGACCTGCGACCCGATCAGCCCGGTACCGCCGATGACCGCGAACTTCATGACATGCCTTCCCGTCAGGAGATATGTCCGAAATATGACATATGATCCCTATCAGGGTCGCCTGACATGAGGCCAGGGCCGTACATCCGGCCAACGATGTGCCCAACTGGCCAACTCCCGCCCTCAATGGCCGACTGAGGCACTCCGCCACGGGAGAGATCCAGCACGTGTCCGACGGTCAGGGTGTGGGCGAGGCCTCGGTGAGCGCCATCCACTCGCGGACCGTCTCCTGGTGCGAGCCGCTCGCCGTGCCGGCAGCCACCGCTTCGGCGTCCTCCGCGGAGCACGGCATCCCTGCTCGGGCGAGCAGGACGAGCGGCCACGCGGGGCCCTCACCGGCCGGCTCTCCGTCGAAGGCAGTCCAGTCCCAAGGGCCGTCGAACCGCCATGCCCGGCCGCCGATGTCGGCGACTTCATCGCCCACCTGGAGAGCCGCGTACGGACGCATCAGCAGCTCGAACGTGAAGGAATCCCGTCGCCGGGGTGGATGTCGTACCCCGAGCCATTGAGATGGCTCCCGTCCGGGAACTCGCGATAGGACAGGCCTCGGTGCAGCACGGTCACGGTCTGGGTGGGGTGCGGCAGCCAGGCCGTCTCGAGCGGGGATCGTGGCGACCGACACGTGATCCCACGTGACACCCCGCGCGACTCTGGTCACCGTGAAGGGACACGCGACCGACAGCACGTCACCGACTCGAAAATCCCCCTCATCCATCACCCGGCCAGGGTAGACGGGCCTCTCGGCAGCCCACGGGGGGCTACCGGCCAGGGGACTGCCTTCGGACGCCCTGCTCAGCGCCGGGCCCAGGTCAGGATGGCAACAGGGTCGAGTGCGGCCTGGTAACCGATGGCGAGCTTGTCCGGCCCCGCCCCCCTGCCCGAGGGCCTCATCGCTGACCAGGCGGACGGAGTTCGCGTTCGAGGGCCGACAGGGCGAAGGAGTGTGCGGAAGTGTGCTGCCAGCGCGACCGGCCGAGCATCACTTCTTCGGAGAGGCCGCTCAGCATGGCCACGGACCGGATGATGAACTCGGGAAGGTCCACGTCGGCGAACTGTTGCAGGGCCCGGCCCTCCCGCAGGATGGCCTCCAACCGCTCCTCCCAGGCGTCCAGGAGCGCCGTGAGAACCTGCCGGCCTTCGGCGTCATGCCGCTGCGCGAGCACCTGCGTCCACAGGGCGTAGCGTTCGTCGCCCTGGTGGCGGGGCAGGTAGAAGCGGACGAACAGGGCGAGCTTCTCGGCAGGGGACTCGGCCTTGTCGGCGGCCTGCTGGAACTGGGTGCCGAGATCCGCTTCGCTCCATGCGAGGACTTCGAGTAGCAGTCGATCCTTCTTGCCGAAGTGGTAAAGGATGTGCCCGGTGCTCATGCCGGCCCGCGCAGCGATATCCGACATCCGGACGGCCGCGGTCCCCTTCTCGGCAATGACGCTGATGGCAGCCCTCATCGCCCGTCCCCGCGCCTCGTCTCCGCTGGGCTGACGCCGCCTGTCGCCCGAGGGCCTGGCCGCACGCTGCGCAGCGGTGCCCACCTCGGCGTTTGTCGGTTCGGACCCGCCTTCCGGCAGGCGTGACCCCTGCGGGTGCGCGGGCCCGGGCTGTGGCGTCGACATGGGCTCACCTTGGTAGGTTCTGAAAACTTAGAACGCTAGTCTAGACTGAAAATCTAGTCAGTGCGACGAAGGGGCGAGCCACGTGTGCTCGGCCCCGCGCCCAGCGGCGGTCGCCTGTACCGATCCGACCCCGAGGAGGCACCCGCATGACGCATGGATTCGATGTTGTGGAGACCTGTATCGCCGACCTGCGCGCCGCGCTGGAGAAGGGTGAGACCACCGCGGTCGACCTGCTCGACGCCTACCTCGCGCGGATCGACGCGTACGACCGGCCCGGCACGGCCACCGCTCTCAACGCGATGGTCGTGATGAACCCGGACGCCAGGGCGGAAGCGGAGGCCAGCGACGCACGCCGCGCGCGGGGCGAGACGCTCGGCCCGCTGGACGGCATCCCGTACACCGCGAAGGACAGCTACCTCGCGAAGGGTCTGACGGCCGCGTCCGGCTCCCCCGCGTTCGAGCACCTCGTCGCCCAGCGCGACGCCTTCGCCATCGAGCGCCTGCGCGCGGGCGGGGCCGTCCTCATCGGCCTGACCAACATGCCGCCGATGGCGAACGGCGGCATGCAGCGCGGTGTGTACGGACGCGCGGAAAGCCCGTACAGCGCCGACTGGCTCACCAGCGCGTACGGCTCCGGCTCCTCCAACGGCTCCGGCACGGCGACGGCGGCGTCGTTCGGCGCGTTCGGCCTGGGTGAGGAGACCTGGTCCTCGGGCCGGGCACCCGCGTCGAACAACGCGCTGTGCGCCTACACGCCCAGCCGCGGCGTGGTCTCGGTTCGGGGGAACTGGCCGCTGGTACCGACCATGGACGTCGTGGTCC
Organism: Streptomyces sp. NPDC058525; assembly: GCF_042719495.1. Taxonomy (NCBI): domain Bacteria; kingdom Bacillati; phylum Actinomycetota; class Actinomycetes; order Kitasatosporales; family Streptomycetaceae; genus Streptomyces; species Streptomyces sp. NPDC058525. The sequence continues at coordinate 59,249 of NZ_JBHXNP010000003.1, read as the reverse complement.
CGCACACCCGCACCATGGCCGACCTGCTCGAACTGCTCGACGTCGTCGTGGCCGACGACCCGCACACGCGCGGTGACCTGTGGCGTGCACAGCCGTGGGTAGCGCTGCCCCCGGCGTCGCAGGTACGACCTGCTTCGTACCCGGCGCTCGCGCCCGCCGACGCCGCGGCCGCACACGACGCACTCGCCGGCAAGCGCGTCGGGGTACCCCGGATGTACATCAACGCCGACCCTGACGCCGGAACGAACCCCGACGGCGGCATCGGCGGCCAGACCGGCCAGCGCATCGACACGCGTCCCTCGGTCATCACCTTGTGGGAAGCCGCCCGCCGCGACCTGGAGGCCGCCGGCGCCGAGGTGGTCGAGGTCGACTTCCCGGTCGTGTCGAACTACGAGTCCGACCGCCCCGACGCGCCCTCGCTGTTCACCCGCGGCCTGGTCAGCCGCGACTTCCTGACCTTCGAGATCGAAGACCTGTCCGCCTGGGCATGGGACGACTTCCTGCGCGCCAACGGCGACCCGGCGCTCTCCACCCTCACCGAGGTCGACGGCGACCGCATCTTTCCCAAACAGCCCGGTGAACTGCCCGACCGCTACCACGGTTTCGACGACACGATCGGCGACTACCCGCGCATCGTGCGCGAGCGCCCGTATGCGTCGCTCACCGACATGCCGCACCTCGAACAGGGGCTGCGGGGTCTAGAGGAGACGCGCCGGGTCGACCTGGAGCAGTGGATGGACGGGCTGGGACTGGACGCGGTGGTGTTCCCCGCGGTCGCTGACGTGGGCCCCGCGGACATGGACGTCTCAGAGGCGTCCGCCGACCTCGGCTGGCGCAACGGCGTCTGGGTCGCGAACGGCAACCTGGTCCCCCGCCACCTCGGTATCCCTACGGTGACCGTGCCGATGGGCACCATGGCGGACACCGGCATGCCGGTCGGTCTGACCTTCGCGGGCCGCGCCTACGACGACAACGCCCTGCTGGTCCTCGCCGCGGCCTTCGAGAAGACCGGCAGCCGGCGCACGGTGCCGCCCCGCACGCCGCAGCTGTAGGCAGAGTGACCGGTTCGCGGACCGGGCGGAGGCCGCGTCCGCGGTCGCGAGGTGCACGGCAGCAGCACGCACAGCAGGTCCCAGGCACGGGCCGATGACGGAGGGCCGCCACCCCTTGGGGGGTGGCGGCCCTCCGTCAGCTGTAGGTCGCACGGAGAGCGGTCAGAACCTCACAGCTGACCAGCGTGAGCGGGGTAGTTGGTTCTGACCCAGTGCTCCGTGATCACTACGCCAGAGGCTCCGAGTTGTCACCCCCCATGAGTGGGAGACGCTTTCCACGCGCGGGGGATCCGCCGCCCCCACCAGGTGCGGTTGCCTTGAGTACATGAAGAACGTGACAAGGCGCCTCCTCACCCTGTTCCTGATGACCACGCTCACGGCCACCGGGCTGTCCGCGCCGGCCCTGGCTCAACCGCCTGACAGCAACATCCGGGCCCGGATCGAAGCCATTCCCGGAATGCGCGTGCTCGGCGAACGACCCGCCGCCACCGCAGGCCAGGTCGTCCTCGACCTCGCCTACCGGCAGCCCTCCGACCACCGGCACGCCGACCAAGGTTCCTTCGACCAGAGGCTGACTCTGGTGCACAAGTCGACCCGGCGCCCCATGGTGCTCTACTCCAGCGGCTACGACCTCGGACCGTCGCCGAACCGCCTGACCGAGCCGACCGAGTTGCTGGACGCCAATCAGATCACCACCGAGCAACGCTTCTTCGGAACGTCCCGGCCCGAAGGCTCGGACTGGTCCAAGCTCACCATCTGGCAGGCAGCCAGTGACCATCACCGCCTCATCACTGCCCTCAAGAAGATCTACCGCGGCGCATGGATCTCCACCGGCGGCAGCAAAGGCGGGATGACCGCCGTCTATCACCGCCGTTTCTACCCAGGAGACGTGGCCGGCACGGTCGCCTACTCCGCCCCCAACAACACGGACGACCAAGACGACACCGCGTACGATGCCCGCCTCGAGCAGGTCGGCACCACCGAGTGCCGTGCCGCGATCAAGTCCGCCCAGCGTGAGGCACTGATACGGCGCGAAGCGATGACAGAGCGGTATGCCCGGTGGGCCGACGGCGAGCAGAAGACCTTCCAGACCATCGGCAGCGCAGACCGGGCGTTCGAGCTCGCCGTGCTGCGGCTGCCGATGATGTTCTGGATGCATCAGCCCACGGGGGGCTGCGCCTCCATACCCACCGCCGCAACCACAGACGATGCCCTCTACGCGTGGGTCGCCGATGTGACCCAGCTCCCGGTCTACACCGACCAGACCCTCGAAGCGTTCACGCCGTACTTCTACCAACTGGGCACCCAACTCGGGTACGCACAGTTCACCACCCCCTACCTGGAGGGACTGCTGCGCTACCCGGGCATCCAGGAGCTGCGCACCTATGTGCCGCGTGACATCCCCCTGCGTTTCCAGCCCTCCGCGATGGCGGACATCGACCGTTGGGTGCGCCGCCACGGCAGCTCACTCATGTTCGTCAACGGCGAGAACGACATCGCGGTCGCAGAGCACTTCCGCCCGGGCAGCGGCAGCTACGACTCCCACCTCTTCAACGTCCCCGACGCCAACCACCACATTTCCATCAACGGCCTGCGTCCGAACGACGCCCAACAGGCCATCGCCGCACTGCGCCGCTGGGCGGGCCAGACCGGGACAGCGATCCGCTAGCGTCGTGCGCCGTCGCGGATCATGGCGAGGGCGTCGGTGAAGGGCAGTTCAAGTACTTCGATGTCCTCGCCGCCCTCCTCGAGTCCGCCGCCGCTTCCGGTTCGATCGGCCGGGGTGTAGGGGGCGGCGTAGAAGTGCAGGCGCTCGGTGACGGAGCCGGGGCTCATATAGGCGTCGAGGACGTGGGTGAGCGGTCCAAGTGTGACACCGAGCTCCTCGGCGCTCTCGCGCCGGATGGCGGCGAGCGGGTCGTCGCCGACCTGTGCCTGGCCCTGGGTGGCAGCCCGGCAGCTCCGAGGCTCGGCCGCGTTCCCGGCGGGGTGCTGCACCGCCGGCGGGGCTGACCGGTCTCAGCGGAAGGCGGCGACGTTGCGGGCGGCCCAGTCGGCGAAGGGGCGAGGGTCGCGGCCCAGGACGCGCCGGACGTCCGGGCTGACGCGCAGTTCGGCCGGGCTCGGGGAACCGAGGATGTCCAGGGTGTCGTCGGCGAGTTCCGCCGGCATGCTCTGGGTCATGGCGGCCTTGGCTTCGTCTCGGGTCAACTCGTGGAACCCCACCGGCGAGCCCAGCGCGGCGGCGATGTCCTGTGCCTGCCGGCGAGGAGTGATCACCTGTGGGCCGGTCAGTTCGTACACGTTGCCGGTGTGCCGGTCGTCGAGGAGGCAGGCCGCCGCGACCGCAGCGATGTCCGCCGGGTCGATGATCGGCACTCCGATGTCGCCGAACGGCGCGGCGACGAGCTGTCGCGCGCGTACGGACTCGGCCCACCACAGGGCGTTGGACGCGAAGCCGCCGGGCCGCAGGATGACCCACTCCAGGCCTGAGCCGCGCAGCGTGTCCTCCAGTGCGCGCATCGCGATCCGCGTCGGGCCGAAGGGCCTGGTCGCCACGCCCAGTGTGGAGAGGAGTACGACCCGCCGGACTCCTCCGGCCGCGGCTTCGCCGATGATGTCGGTATGGCTGGCTCCAGTGGCGTGCAGGTCGCCGGAGAGCAGCAGGAAGAGGGCCTTCGCCCCCTCCAACGCGGGCCTGAGGCCGGCCGGATCGGCGAGGTCGGCCGCCATGTGGCGAACGCCGTGCGGCAGCGCCGCCGCATGTCGCGAGACAGCCGTCACCGGCTCGCCCGCCTCGGCCAGGGCCTGCGTCAACGGCCGGCCGATGTTCCCGGTAGCTCCGGTCACCACGATCATGATCAGCTCCTTGTCGGATGTCTTCGTGGCTTTGACGCTAGGAGCCGGGCTAACTTTTGGTAAGGACATACCTTTGGGTAAGCTCATCACATGACGGAAAGCGCGCAGCTCACCGAGACCGGTCCTGAGCAGCGGTATGACGTGTTTCACACCGACTGCCCCGCGCGCGATGTGGTCGACCACGTGACGAGCAGATGGGGCATCTGGGTCCTGATCTCCCTGCGGCGCAACGACCTCCGGTTCTACGAGCTGCGCGAGAGCATCCATGGCATCAGCGAGAAGATGCTCGCCCAGACCCTCCGCGCGCTGGTCAAGGACGGCCTGGTGTGGCGGGAGGTCGAGCCGACGACGCCGCCACAGGTCACCTACGGGCTCAGCGAGTTCGGCCGCGACATCAGCGAGCCGCTGACGGACCTGTTCGACCGGATCACCCGGCAGCTGCCGCCGCGCAGCCCGGCCTAGCGGGGCCGTCGACTCGCCCCCGGTCTGGGCTCGGTCACCAGCACGACCGCGGGTCTTGTACGTGCTCCGGCGAGTGCCGGTCCTCTCCCCTGCCCAGGCCGGTCCGGACCAGGAAGCCGGGGTCCACCTCCCCCGGCGGGCCAGCGACGTGCACCCGCTGGGTGCCGGGGATGCCCACCTCGACGAGTACTCCGCCGCGGAACATCCACAGACCGAACACGTCGTCGTCCTCGTCGTGCAGCATGACCTGCACGCAGGCGGGTTCGTTCCACGGCAGGGACTCCAGGTCCTGGAGCACGCCTCGGCGCCCGTTCCACCGCTCGAACTCGACGTGCCAGCCCCCGACGAACCAGGGGATCTGCACGAAGCAGCCGTGCCAGGTGCGGGCCTCGTCCGGCCGCGTCAGCGGCTCCATCACCTCGTCCTCGTATCGCGCCAACACGATGACCTGCGCCATTCTGCTCATGCCCACATGTCACACCGTGCCGGGTGCCGAAGGCAATCGGTTTGGGAGCACTGACGAAGAACCAGCGGCTGGTGCCGTTTGGACCAGGCGCCTTCCGCCCAGCACTGCATGTCCAGCTTGGTGTCCGCCCAAATGATGCCCATACGGTTCTTCGGAGCGGAGCCGAAGATGGAGGCGTAGGCGGTCGCGAGGCTGTTGGTCTTGGGCACTGCGGGCGCCTGGTTGCCACCGCCGTCTGCGGCGGTCGCGGGGGTGACGGCGGCCAGGGCGAGCGCGGCACCGAACGCTCCGGCCGTGGCCATACGGCTCAGCCGCCCGAGGTGTGGCCGGTCTTGCTTCGTGTTGTCGCCTCTCATGACAGAACTCTTACACCCCGCGGAGGTCCAGTCGGCGGAGCCGGAGTTCCAGAGCCTCCGAGGTCAGACGCCGTTCAAGCTGCGGCCTGAGGGGTGGCCTGCTCTCCCTCAGGGATGAAGATGGCGACGTAAGCCTCGAACCCCTCGTGAATGCCCCACTCCTCACGGGCCATTGCCGCTTCGTACCGGGCGCGCGAGTCCTCTCGGCCTCTGGCATAGACGTGAACCGCGTAGATCGTCGCTGGGTCAAGCGCCAGGGTTGGAGCGTATCCCTGACTGCCCGGAAGCCAGCCCAATGCCGGCAGGGCAGGGCCGGTGGTCGGGCCGGAGATTCCCATCCGCCCCCTGTAAACGGGCCGGTACGGCCAGGACCCGAGCAATTGCCATGCGTCCGTCTGCTGCACAGGCTCGGCATCGGCGGCCATGAGAGTCACCCAGGCGTCGTGCGACTGGACGCGACTGACGACGGTGAGCATGCCGGGTGTGACGATCACGGGCTCGCTGGTACGAAAGTCCGGCAGATCACCGACACTGTCGAACCCCTCCTCTACTTGCTCGGCGATGTAGAAGTGCGAGTACTCGATCCCGACGACACCACTGACTATGTCCATCTCCGGACCCTACGCGCCGATCGGACGAGCTGAGCCCGGCGGTTCAGCGGAAGGCGTCGACGTTCTCCGATGCCCACTGCCGGAACGGGCGGGCCGGCGTTCCCGTGATCTGTGAAACCGTGTCGCGCACCATCAGGAGCTCGTCGTTCACGTCACCGCCCGTGACGTCGAGCACCGCGTCCGCGGCCTCGGCGCCGAAGACCGCGGCCATCTGTGCGTGTGCCTGCCGGCGGCTGATCTCCAGGAACGGGATCTCCCGGCCCACTGCCTCCCCGATGGCCTCGACCTGCTGTCGGGCGGAGACGGGCTCCGGACCGGTCAAGGCGTACGTGCGTCCCCGGTGACCGGGCCCGGGCTCGGTCAGCGCCACCCGCGCCACCGCCGCGATGTCCGCAGGGTGGATGGTCGGCAGAGCGGTCCCGGCGTACGGCGCGCTGACGGTCTCGTGGGCGCGGATGGAGGCAGCCCACATGAGGGAGTTCGAGGCGAACTGCGTCGGGCGCAGGATCGTCCAGGCCATGCCGCTCGCCTTGAGCAGTTGCTCCACCGCCAGGTTCTCGCCGGCGGGGCCGAGGTGCGGGTGGGTCTGGACGGTGATGGACGACACCAGGACCACGTGTTCCACGCCCGCGAGGCGGGCGGCTTCGAGGATGTCGGCGTCCGGTCCCAGACGCGATACGAGGAACAGCGAGCGCACCCCTTCCAGCGCGGGCTTCAACGACGCCGGCTCCCCGAGGTCGCCCTCCACGGCCTCGACCCCTTCGGGGAAGTCGGCCCCCGCGGCATCACGGGTGAGCCCTCTCAGCGGCCCGGCGCCGCGTGCGTGCAGTTCCTTGAGCAGCGCGCTGCCTATGTTTCCGGTGGCTCCGGTCACGAGGATCATGGGCATGTTTCCCGTCGTCAGATGATCAACCAGACAACACACTAGAACCTCGATCACACTTGAGGTCAACATCCTCGGCCTCTGCCGGCGGTCAGCTCACTGCGGCACTCCACCCGTCTCTGGCTGAGACGAGCAAGGCCCCCTGGTGCAGGTCGAGGCTGCAGGCAGCAATGGGCTTGCCAACCTGGACGAGGGATCCGGGGCCCTGGAATGCATCGGTGTGCAGGGCGAAGGCATCCGGGTCGGTACAGCTGACGGTACGTAGCCGCCATGGCGCTGAGGAGTTCACGTCGGGGCGGGGCGGCAGGGCGAGTTGGAGCTGCGCGGTGGCCGTCCGCTCCGAGTCGTAGCAGGTGTGCGCCGCGGTCCAAGCGGCCATGGTGAGGACCGCCTGCGGGGGCACACCGCACCGAGCGGAGCTGCAACATGGCCCCGCGCAGCAGGAAGGCAGCAGCACGAGCCTCAGCTCCCAAGTCTCCAACGGGTGGTTGGCGGAGCCTGCCCGACCGGTTGGTGCGAGGTGGGGTGATGGCGTCCGTACGCCGACCCGCAGCCGACAGGTGCCATGAATCGTCGTCAAGGCGGTACTCGCCCGCAGCGGCACCGAGGCGACCGCCTGTGCCCAGGGACATCGCGATCCCCCGCGGACCGGCGTCCAGTATCACTCCCCGCGTGTCGCGGAGGTCGAACGCCACGTCGGTGACCTCATCCAGCCACACGTCCAGGAGAGAAGGTGACGCGGGTGCGCTCTCCTCTATGACGTACCTGCGGTCAACAACCAACTGGAGGAAGCCGCTCAGGCGCCTGCCTGCGCGTTCCACCCGGAGGTGGCGAACGGATGCGGTTGCCAGATCGTAGTCGGGGAGCAGATCGTCCACGTTCTGCCGAGTCAGCCGGCACTGGGGTGTCATGACGTGTCCGCGGTAGTCGCGGCCCGGGATATAGGGCTCGCTAGGCGCCAGGAGCGAATCGAGTTCGTACCCGGCGATCGCGGCCTGCTCGGTCATCCACATGCGCCGCCGCTCGCCGAAGCCGGCCGTCCACTCCAGCGCGATGACCGCCCGCCGCTCGCGTTCATCGGCGTCTGACGTGCTCACGGCCCAGAACAGCGGAAACACGTTGTTGTCCCACACGTTGGCTGCCGCACGAATCGCTTCCCGGTCGAACCAGCGGACGTCTGCCGCGGCCTCCGCGATCTGCTCCACCGAGCGGTCCAACAGGGCCGCCAGCACGCGGACGGCCGACGTACGGGCGGTCGGCGAGTGCGGCACAGCGGACGGTGGAGGGGTACGTGTGGCCATGCCGTGATCCTCACACACCGCCGTGTCCACCTCCACGCGCCCCAGCCGCCACCGAGCTTCTCCCATGCCCTGTTGGGGAGTCCGCGTCCGCGGGCCCTCGCGGCTACGCGTCCGCGGCGTGCCGCGCCGGTGCCGGATCGAGGGAGTCGATGTCCTCCATGAAGCTCAGCATCCGGGTGTTGACCAGCTCGGGGTGGTCGATCTGCGGGCCGTGGCCGGTCGCGGCGACGATCTCGGCGCGGGCGCCGCGGATCAGGCGCGGTACGCGCTCCAGCTGCCGCTTGGGGTGTACGAGCAGGCTGCGCTTGCCCATGATCAGGTAGAACGGCGTCCGGATGGAGCCCAGTTCCTCGTCGGACAGCGGCAGCGGCGCGGGGCGGCGGATCCGGAAGGCCCGTACCCCGGCCTGGATGCACCTGCGCAGCTCGGGCACGACGAGGACCGGTTGCTCAAGCCATGAGGCCAGGCGCGGGCGGAGCGCCCTGGGGGCGAAGGTGGCGAAGAGGCTGACGAAGATCCAGACGAAGAAGCGCAGGCCCACCTTCTCCAGGCCGCCCGGGTCGAGGGCGGTGACCGAGGCGAGGCGTTCGGGCCGGAGGTGGGCTTGGTTGATGACCAGCCAGCCGCCGTACGAGGAGCCGACGAGGTGGACCTTGTCGAGGCCCAGCGCATCCAGGGCCTCGTCCATCCACTGGGCGGCGCGCTCGGGCTGCCACATCGGTTCGCGGTGGACGCTGCGACCGGGGTCGCCGGGGGTGTCGAGTGCGTAGACGGGGCGTTCGGCGCTGAGGGCGGGGGTGTTGGGGTACCACTGGGCGGAGCAGCCTCCCGATCCGTGGATCAGGACCACGGGGGTGCGTGAGGCGGCCGCCGGGTCCGCAGGCCCGTACCGGTAGACGTGGGTGGTGCCGAAGCTGGTCTCCACGTCCGTCTCGGAGCGGGCGGGCGCGCCCATGGCGTAGAGGGCGTCGCAGGCGGCGAAGTAGCGGTCGCGCAGTTCGTCGTTCACGTAGTGGCCGATGTCGCGGCGTACTCGGGTCGTGTTCTCGGGCACGGGGCACCTCCGGGAGATCCGTTCTTCGTGATACGAACGTATCACATTGCTGATACGGCGGTACCATGAAAAAGTCCGGACCGCCGGACGCGAACCGACCACCGACAGGCGGAGGCACGACACATGCCCAAGCGCGTGGACCACGAGGAACGGCGCACCCAGATCGCCGAGGCCCTGATCCAAGTCGCCGGGCGGCGCGGACTGCACGCCGTCGGCATGCGCGACGTCGCGGCCGAGGCAGGCGTGTCCCTGCGCCTCGTGCAGTACTACTTCCAGACCAAGGAGAAGCTGCTCTTCTACGGGCTCCAGTACCTGACCGACCGGTTCACCGCACGCGTCGGTGCCCGCCTCGCCGCCGCCGGCCCGAACCCAGGTCCGCGAGCGACCATCGAGGCGCTGCTCCTGGCCTCCCTCCCCACGGACGAGGAGAGCCGAACCTTCCACCTCCTCTACAGCTCCTACGCGATCCTCGCCGTCACCGACGACGCCCTCGCCGCCCAACCCTTCATCGACAACCCCGACGCCGCCGAGAACGCACTGACTCAACTCTTCGAGCAGGCACAGGAGACGGGCCTGGCGGATGCCGGGATCGACGCACGCACGGAGGCGATCAGCCTGCTCGCCATGGCCGCGACGATGGGCACGAGCATCCTCGTCGGCCAGCGGACGCCCGACTCGGCCATCGCGGTACTCCACCACCACCTCGACCGGATCTTCAACGGCGGCCCGACTCCTCCGCCCGCATAGCGGCGGTCAGCAGAGTGGACGTGCGTTCCCGGCCCGCTCCCGTGGCGTGGCAGGCTGCGCCTGGTTGCCTACCGCCTCCGTCCACTGCGTCTGCGCCGGCATTCTGCCGCCGAAGACGCTGGCTCCAGCGGGGATCCGGACCGATCGAGGCGTAGGGACGTCTTCGTCAGACCATACTTCTGGATGCCGCCCCGTAGGTGTGCGGCCATCGGCGGTCCGCGTCCGGAGGGGGCCGAATGTCCGTCGTGGCGCGAGCTCTGCTCGCCATTGCCCTGCTCGTGGGCTATCTCGTGACTGCTGCGGTACTCGTCTTCGGGCTGGTGCTTGCCGCGGTGCTGATACTGAACGAGCGTGTGGACGGCGCGGGCCTGAAGGCGCTGGCCTTCGCGTTGCTCGTGGGCACAGCGGTGGTCGTGTCCGTCTGGCGTGCGCTTCTCCACAGGCCTCCCGTGCATACGGGCGTGACCGTGGACAGGAGCACCGCACCAGATCTCTGGGAAATGGTGGACGCCCTGTGCGCGCGGCTTCGTTGCCGTGCTCCGGACGAACTGCGTCTCGTACCGGAAGCCAACGCGTACATGTACGAACCCCGCAGGCTCCTCGGACTCCTGGGCGGCAGGCGCTACCTCTACATCGGCGCCGGCCTGCTGGTCGGCCTGACGTCCGACCAGCTCCGCTTCATCCTCGCCCACGAACTGGGGCATCACGCGCACGGTGACAGCCGCCTCGCCGGCCTGACCTATGCGTGCTGGGAAGCCATCGAGGACGCGGTCCGGGGCGCCGGAGTTCCCTGGGGCGTGCTGCTGAACGGCTACCACTGGCTGTACCGCAGGGTGTCGCTCTCGGTCCTGCGGTATCAGGAGCACCTGGCCGATCTCAACGCCGCGGCCTTGACCGGGAAGGACACCGCGGTCGGCGCCTTGCGGCGGGCCCACGCCTTGGACGAAGCCTGGTGGCTGTTCGTGCAGCAGTATGCGGCCGTGACCGTAGACGGGGTGCCTCTCACCGGAGTCACCGAAGGCTTCAAGGGTTTCCTCCAACACAGCGTCTCGGCCCCCTCGCAGGGCAGCAGTACGCACGCCGCCAAAGCCTCGCCATGGGACACGCACCCACTGCTGGAGGAACGCATCGGCGTCATCGAGGCCGCGGGCTCCGACAGCTCTCGCCGGCCCGCCGATCACCGGCCTGCCACAGCGCTGACACCTTTCCTGGGCCGCTACGACGAGGCCCTCGACGCTCAGACCCTGCGCACCGTGCGGACCGTGCGGACACCGGGAACGCCCTTCCCCGACCATGCCGTCCGCGTGGCACGCGAGCGCGCACAGAGGCGAGCCAATGCGCTGTACCGCTGCGCCGGGCGCGTGCTCGGCAACCCCCAAGCCAGGCTGGGGGATGTACTCGACCTCCTCGCAGCAGGTCGGGCGGGCGACCTGGCCGCTCTGCTCAAGTGCGCCCGGATCAGTGTGGCGCCCGTACGCAACACGGCCTTCGAACTGCGTGAGCATCTGCGCGACGCCATGGCACTGGCTGCCGAGAACTCTGGCGCCGCTCACTGGGCGTGTACGCCACAAGGCCCCGAGCCGATCGGGCGGCAAGGCCCCCTGGAGTTCACCGGTTGGGCCGGCACCGCGGTGACGCACCCCGAAAAAGCATGCCCCGCCTGAGGGCCCGGCTTCGTGAGCACGGCATTGACGAGGGCCGCGCTGGACGACGTGACCTGCGGATCGCCGAGCCCGGGAGCGAGCTGATCGGCGTCATGATGGTTCGCCTCAACGGCGGCCTATACGATCTGGCCGTCGAGGCTCACGCCCTGAATTTCTTCCGTCTCGACGTTGGCGACCCGCGTTGGTGGACCCACCGCGAGCGGCTTCTTGCCCGGGTTCAGGCCATGGCCGACGAACCGGTGAAAGGTGACCGCCTGCGCATTTCATTGGATGACGTCGTCGCGGCGAGGCTCTGGCATCCCACGCGAGCCAACACAGAGTTGCTGCTGCGGGACGGCACCAAGCTCGTCGTTGTGGACGCCGGACCGGGCAGGGTACGGACGCCCAGACGCCAGACGCCCCCCGCCATGGGACTGGAACACGTGGCGGCCACCCGCAGGGCGCTGCGGCAGTGGGCCGAAGACGTGTCCCGTACCGCCGAACCGGCCGGCCCGGTCGGCCCGGTCGGCGCGGTCGGCGCGGTCGGCGCGGTCGGCGCGGTCCGATCGGACGCACCTGAGACCCTCGTGCAGCTGGCCGTCGTGGAAGAAGTTCGGCAAGGAGCGGGCAAGGTCAACTACGCCAAGGCTGTGGCGTGGATCGTAGTGCCTCCGCCACTCGCCGCTGTGGTGGGCGGCTACGCATCCGGCAACCCGGAAGAGGGGTATGCCTTCGGCGCCATGTGGGCGGTCCCCGCGCTGATCATCTACTTCGTGAGTCGACGAGGCCTGCGGCAGCAGCGGCCGATGGACCGCGACGCCGCCGTGCACCGTGCGGTGCGGCTCAACTCGGTCGGTACCGGGTTGAAGCCCGTCCGATGGGCCGTATTGGGTATGGCCACGGCTCTGCTGTGTCCCGTGATGTGTCCCGTGGCCCTGGCACTCGGGATCCGGTCGGTGGTCGAGGCCAGGATGGCGGGCCAGTCCGTCGCACTGGGTGTCGCGGCGATCGTGATGGCCCCGGTCACGCTCGTCGTGCTGCTCCTGCTCGCATGAAACGGCGGGCCCGGCGGTTAACACTTCGGCCCTACGACGCTCTTCACAGGAGAGGGCCGGTCACCAAGGCCCGCCGCCACACCGCGAAGGGCCATTCCATGACGAACGAGCCGATGACGCCGCGAGAGGACCGCCGGCGATGAGCGAATCGACTTCCGACCGTGACCTCCCCACCCCGGCCCGAGCCCAGCGGCCGAGCTGGACCGATGAGGTCGAGGAGGCATACCGGGTCTACGGAGACGGCCTGAGGCGGTTCATCCGCTCCCGAGCGAGGACGCACGGCCTGCCCGAGTCCGCACTGAACGTCGACGAGGTGCTGCAGGAGACCTTCGCCCGTGCGCTGGAGAAGTGGCCCACCGTCGAAGCCCCGGACAAGTACCTGTACACCGTAGCCCGCCATCTCGTATCGAAGATCGGCAAGGAGGCACGCCGGTACACGTCGGCCGACCTCGAGGCACTCGATGGGTACGAGGCCACCGGGAACTGGTCGTCGCTGCCGCCGCAGGCCTCGGTCGAGAACCAGGTGCTCGCACGCTTGATCATCCGGGACGTGCGGGCTCTGCCGGGCAAGCAGGCGGCCGCTACGGAGATGCGCCATGCCGGCTCCTACTCGAGCGAGGAGATCGGCAGCCACATCGACTGCTCCCCCGGAGCGGCTCGGGTCCACGCACACCGCGGTACCAATACCGTCCGCGCACGCTGGAACGCCTTCCAGGGCCGGATGCCGAGCGGCCGTCTCGGACGGGCCGAAGTCCTGACGGCGCTCGTACTGGGCCTGCTGCTGTGGGCCGCGGCCACGGCGGTGTTGTCCTGGCTGGGAGTGCCCGTGCTTCTCGCCGTCGTATGCCCGGCCGCCCTCGCGGCCGCCTCCGGTGTGATCGTGTGGGCGGCCGCCCGCAGGATGCGCAGGCTCTTGCATCGGAAGCCGAACGGTGACGTGGCCGAACACAGCTGATCGATGCGCCGTTGCACCACACCGCGCAGCTGCTCAAGAGAATCGAGAGGAGGATGGAATGGCTACAGAGATGGATCCGGCTCGTCACTGCGTTCGGTGCGAACGCCGTCTGTCAGTACGGCAGGCCGTGGCCGACTGGGCGCCCGTAGTTGTGATCTTGCTGGAAGTGCTCAAGCTCGGTTGGTTGTGACCGCGCGGGTCTTGCGTCGGCGAGCCCGCGGCCGGTGCCGCGAAAGCTACTGCCCGGTACGGTCCGCTGAGCGGTGTCGCACGTGTGTGGCGACGCGGCGGGGGCGCGAGTGGCGGGCCGCCGCACGGCGTGTGGCGGCCCTCCACCTACCCGATGCTCCGCAGCTGTTTCCCCGCCCCCTGCTCAGGCGGCTGGACGTGCCCGGCGACGGACAGCTCGCAGCGGCCGTCCACGCACGAGCGCCGCAAACGGCCCCTCGAGATGGTTTGCAGGAGCCCGATCGTCCAGCACAGGGGGCACCCGCGCAGTGCGAGCAGGCCCAGTGGTGCCAGCAGCAGGCCGGCCGGCCCGACTGCCGGGATCAGGAGGACCGATCCGGTCAGGGCGCCGAATCCCAGCGCGCCGCGGGCCAAGTGCCGGGGCAGCGAAGAACTGGCGAAGCTCTGAGGCTCATTCATGGCCGGCTCCCAGGAGCGGATCAGACGTTCCCTGCAATGCCTGGCGAACCGTGGTGCGGGCGCGGTGCAACCGCGATTTCATCGCAGAGGTGCTGAGGCCGAGCGCATCGGCGACCATCCGCCCGCTGTAGCCCTGGATGTCCCGCATGATCAGCACACGCCGCTGGTCGGCCGGCAGGCCCGCGATCGCCGCCGCCACCCGGCCGGCCTCCAGACGCTGCAACACCTCGTCCTCGAAAGACGGCACGACACGGTCCGGGACCGGTCCGTCGCTGCGCAGGGCCAGCCGCGTCCGCCGCAGGCACTCGTTGCGCACGATGCGGAACATCCACGACGCCAGCGCACCGGAGGCCCGCAGCATCCCGATCTTCCGGTACAGGATGATCAGCGCCTCCTGCGCGGCATCCTCGGCGTCCTGGGGAGAGGCACACAGGGAGTACGCGAACCGCCGCACATGCGGGTGCGAGCCGGACACCAGAGCGGCCGCCGCCTCGGCGTCGCCCTCCTGCGCCGCGGCGATCAACCGCTCACCGGGCCAAGTGAAGTCAGCCACGTGCGCGCCCCCGCCGACGCCGCACGACGACAACGCACGCGCAGATGAGCACAGCCGCTCCGATGACGGCACCAATGATCACGACAACCTCCGGTTCCTGTGCCGACGCTGTTGTCCGCACATGCAAGAGAGGCTCGACCACCTCCAAAGGATTCACCCCGGCACGGATTCCTCAAAACGAACGGAGACGCGGCCGCCCGAATGAGAGCGAATACGACGCAACACCCGGCTCGGCCCCTGGATTCCGGGGCCCTGGCCGCGGGCCACCGGCGGGACCGGGGCGTCCTCGCTGTCGGCCGGAAGAGGTCTGGCGGTTGCCCCACCACACCACACCCCCCGCACGGCCACGACGGCCCCGGGACCCTCATGAGCGTGGCCCTCACCTGGGCCTTCAACTTCTCCGGCCACCCGGCGCTCACCCTGCCCGCGGGAACGACACCGGCCGGCGAACCCGTCGGACTCCACCTGGTCGCCCGCCACCACGCCGACACCACACTCCTCGCAGCCGCCGAACGCTGGTACCGCACCGCCTGAGCACAGGCGATCGACGCGGTAGGCGGCCGCGCCGGATACGGCCCGCCGCTGCCCAATCGGCCACGGCCACCTGGTGGGGTGCGGGGGGGGAGAGACGGGTTGCTAGGCGGCCGCGTCCCAGGCCCGCATGAGGCCGTCGAGCCAGGCGGGCGGCAGTTCGGCGGCGTCCCACTCCTCCCGCAGCGCGGCCCCCGTGGTGGCGAGCCGCTCCAGTACGGCGACGCTGGTGGCGGAGTGCAGGAGGGAGTAGCGGCCGTGGATGGCGGTGGCACTGTCGGGTCCGTACTCCACGTACAGCCGCTCCAGCCGGGCTTGGTGCGCCGCGGCGAACGCCGCGAGCCGGCCCGCGTACCCGGCCCGCTGCCGGGGAGTCATCGTACGGAGCACGGCACCGAGCACCTGCTCGGTGACCTCGGGGTCGAGGTCGGAGGCAGCGGTGAAGGCGAGGTAGAGGGGGGTGACGGCCACCTTCGCCCGCTCCACCTCCATCCGCCCGACCGGTGACCGGGCGTCCGAGGCGCCGCTCGACCCTTCGGGGTCGACGGCCTGCCGCAGTACCCGTTCGGCGATCGCGCCGAGCTCGTCGGTGACGGCACGGGCGCCGTCGAGCCAGCCGGACTCGTACGGCTCGCCCTTGTCCCCCGGCACGGACCCTCCGGACGCGCCGACCTCCCCGTACGCGCCGGCGAGCGCGCCCGCCTCGACGAGGGCGATCAGCCCCTCCGCGTCGCTGGAGGGGACCCCTGCCCGGGCCAGCAGGTGGAGCAGCGTCGTCTTCGCGTTCAGGATGCTCACCACGTCCAGCTCCTGCCGATTCTCCTCGGCAGCGTTCATCGGATCCTCCTCATCCCATGGGCGACACGGCGCGCTTGCGCGGAGCGCTCCGTTCGACGGTTTCAACGCATGATGGGCGCGCTGTGATCCCCTCGGATGCTGGTGATCGGCGCGACAGACGGCACGTGAGCAATCCATATCACCTGGATCCGCCCGCGAAGCCGGTTTGGCCCAGCGGAACCCCCTGTGACGGCCCCCGGCCGCTGGCTGCTGGCTGCTGGCCACCACGTGGCGCGGGGCGTAACACTCGGGCCGCCGGTCGGGTTGTTGGTGCATGACGGTTGTGCGGGGGCCGGGGCTGCGCCGGTCGACGTTTCTGCGGGCGGCCGCTTCGGCGGCTTTCGGGGCGGGCGGCTTGGTCGGGCCGGTTGTCGGCCGGGGCCCTGCCGGGTTCGATCGTGGCCTGGCGGGCGGGTCCGACGGTCTCCAGGTGGTGAAGGTCCGCGATCTCACGGGGCCCGGCATCACGACGCGATTCCGTATGGAGGCCACGGACCTCGGTATTCCGGTCCGGGTGCCGGACGGCAGGCTCCTCTTCGTGTTCGGCGACACCTTCGAGCAGGCGAGGGTGGGTGGCGGCTGGTGGCGTTCCCCGGTCGGCCTGTACTCCACCACGTCCCGTCTCGACGAGGGCATCGCCTGGAGCGGGGCGGTCGGTGGTGAGCACGCCCGCCAACTGTGGGCGTACGAGCATGACAACCCGCTCTTCAGCACTGTGCTGCCGTCCGATGTGATCCTCATCGGCCGCACCCTGTTCCTGCACGTCAGCGTGCACCGGGGGTGGGGCAATGTGCTGTGGAGCGAGATCTGGCGCTCGGAGGACGCGGGCATGACCTGGCGGCATATCGGGGCCCGCTTCCCAGGAGACGCTCACGGCGGACAGTTCCAGCTGGTGACCTGGGAGCTCGGCGAGGACGGTTACGTCTATCTGTACTCGACGGGTTACGGGCGGAACGGGCCGCTGCTGCTGCACCGGGTGGCGGTGGATGCCATCGCGGAGCCCGCAGCGTACGCGTCGTGGGGGTACCGTGCGGGCTCCTGGGCCTGGGGGAACCCGCCGACGCCCGTCCTGGAAGGGGGCTTCGGGGAGGTGTGCTTGCGGCGGATCGAGGGGCGCTGGCTGCTGGTCTGCTTCAACGCCGCCGGGGCACGTATCGAGGCGCTCATCGTGGATCGGCCCACCGCGGACCTCTCCGCGGCGTACCGGCGCACTCTGATCCACGGTGCCGCCTGGGGGCAGGAGGGCGGTGCGCATGTCGCCCAGCCCTACGGTGGCTACGTCATCCCCGGCTCACGTCTCGAAGACCTGCACCTGACGGTCAGCCAGTGGCGTACGGAGACCGGCTGGCCCTATCGGGTGATGCAGTACCGGATCCGAGGACTGGGACTGGGACTGAGCTGACCACCGAGCGGCGGCCGGAGCAGGCCACCCGGTCAGGACCAGCGCTGCCGATCCGAGCCGTCGCAGGTCCGAGCCGTCAGGGACGCGGGGGCCGCCTCCAGGCAGGTTCCCGTGGCCAGGTTGCGGAGCTGGACCGTGCCGTCCTCCCGTGCTGTGACCGTCCAGTCCTGGTGGGTCGAGCTGTCGCACGAACGGGCGCGCGGGGCCGTGCCGCTGCTGTCCAGGCAGGCTCCGGTCGCCCGGTTGCGGAGGTCTCCAGGACCGGAACCCTGGGAGCGGAACTCCCATTCTTGGTAATGCAGGCCATTGCAAGGCCAACTCCGCAAACCCTCGACGCTGTCGTCCAGACAGGTCTCGGTGGCCTTGTTCCGAAAGACGCGGGCCGTGTCGGACGCCGGTGGCTCAGCCGCCAGCAGCGTGCCGCCGACGCCCAAGGCCAGGCCGGCCAGGAACCCGGCCGTCGTCCACCACCAGCGCCCGGTGGCAGCCCGGTCCCGCTTGCCTCGGGTCGGGGAAGTCTCTCGCGGAGCCGCAGGAGCTGCACGAGTTGCGGGGGGCGGCGCGCCCTGGTGGATCGACGGTGGTTCCGTCGGCTCATCTCGCTCTGGCGAGGGCGCAGGGACAAGGCCGGCCGGCGTCGCGGCCGTCACCGCACCCGCGGCCGGGCTGGGCGGCGGACGGTTCTGCGTCCGGTCGGCCGCTTCCCACAGCGCTCGGTACGGCGCCGGATCGGTGTCCATGGCCTTGCAGATGTCCCGCACGACGGGCCAGGGCGGCACCGTCGACCCGCGGAAGTAGCGGGAGAGGGAGGAATCGCTGATCAGCGCCCGCTGTTCCAGATCCCTCAGCGTCATTCCGGACCGCTGCTGCAGCGCTCGCAGGGCATCACCGAGCCGGCGGGCGGCCGCGGTGTGCCGACCAGCGCCGTCAAGGTGGCTCATGTGTGCCCTCTTTCCCAGGGGAAGGCCGCCGAGGCGGTGGTCCAGGTGTCCCGCAGCGGCGCACCCTGTCCCGGGACGCGCACATCCCGGCAGGTCAGGAGGGTAGGGATCCCGATATAGGTGAAGCAACAGGGACAACGTTGCGAGACCCTGGCGGACCACCACAAACTCGGATCATCCAGTCGGCAGTTCACCCCTCGAGGTGAACCACGCGGCTCCCGTTACCGCCCCCATCGCGGCACCGGTCTGCCTGCCAACGCCGACCCTTCACGAGCGAAAGGTCCATCAACCATGCGCTTCGACACCCGCAAGGCCCGTTTCCTGTCGGCCGGCCTGGCACTCATGCTCATCCCCCTGGCCACAGCCGCAGGCGCCGCGGAGACCGGGGCCGACACCCGGTCGGCGCCCACCGCCGGGGTGGTCTATCAGGTCCAGCTCAGCAATCGGTGCCTGGACGCGGACACGAACACGATCAACAACAACGGCGGGCGAGCGCAGGTGTGGGACTGCAACTACGCCGCCAACCAGCGCTGGATCCTCGAGCCGTCGGGGGCGCTGAGGGTCGACTTCAACAACAACAAGTGCCTGGACGCCGACACGAACACCATCAACAACAACGGCGGCACGGTCCAGCTGTGGACCTGCAACGGCCAACCGCAGCAGGCCTGGTACCGCGGAGCGAACAACACGATCCGCTCGAAGTACAACGGCAAGTGCCTGGACCACGACACCAACGAGAACCGCAACGGCGGCAAGGTCCAGCTGTGGACGTGCAACAACAGCCCCCAGCAGACCTGGCGCTGACGATGGGCGAGGCAGCTTCGGCCTTGCCTGCACCATGAGGCACGAGGCGGGGCGGGAACCGTATGGCTTCCCGCCCCCCTTGCCTGTCCTCCTTCGCGGCGTGGGATGGCGAAATTGACTGCCGGTGGACCAAGTCGACCTTCTCCGGCGGGCCTGGGGCGGTACGAGCGCTCTCGCGGTGAGCACGTCCTCAGGTCCGGCTCAAAGGGCTCTCGAGGAGCGGACGGGACATTGTCGAGAACTGTTCGCATGTCGTTTGGAGGCTGGTCCAACTCCGCGTCCGTGCTCGAACCATCCGTGGAGGCACCGCCCGTGCCCCGCCCGCCCGCAGGGGCCCGCCGGGGCACCGCATAGGGACTTCTCTCCGACGCCGTCGCGAGCCCCGTTTCTGACGAAAGGTCATGCGAGCGATGATCATTGCGGCTATCGCAGATAGTGCTCCAGGAACCGGAAACGACACGACGATCCGCCGGATCGCAGCACATTTGTCCAGCGTGGGCCATGAAGTGCGGCTCGTGGAAGCCAGTGCCCTCCCGGATGCCCTTGCCGACGGGGTCGGGGGGCGGAGCTTCGATGCGGCGATCGTGACCCACGCCGTGGCCGCGGGCGAGATCCGGCGGAGTCTGACCGTCCCGTACGTCGTGGTGTTCGGCGGCACCGATCTCAACGAGTTCTCCTTGGATCCCGCCCATCTCGCGGTCATGACCGAGGCGGTGGCCGGTGCGGACGCGCTGGTGGCGTTCAACGACGACTTCGTGCTGCGCTGCCTGGCGCTGTGGCCGGACACCCTCAGGAAGCTGTACTCGATTCCCCAGGCGGTGGATACCGACCCGTCCGATTTCTCGCTGAAGGAGCGGCTCGGCTTGCCGGACGATGCGGAGGTCTTCCTCCTGCCGGCGGGGCTTCGCCCGGTGAAGGACCCGCTCTTCCTGACCGCTTGTGTGGACGAGTGGCACCGGGAGGACCCGCGCGTGCGGCTGGTCATAGCGGGCGTGCCGTACGACGGGTTCGAAGAGATCTTGCGTCGCCGATGTCAGAGGCACAGCGGCGTCCATTACGCCGGCGCCCTGAAACGCCGCGACCTGCACGCGGCGATGCGGGAAGCCACCGCCGTGCTGAACACCTCGATCAGCGAATGCAGCCCCAACGCGGTGCTGGAAGCCATGCACCTGGGCACCCCGGTCGTCGCCCGAGACATTCCGGGCAACACCTGCCTGGTGGCCGACGGCATCACCGGCCTGTTGTTCCACAGCCCGGACGAGTTCCGGAAGCAGGCGCAGCGGCTGCTGGAAGACCGCTCGCTGGCAACCACCTTGGCGACGAACGCCCGCCGGATGATCGACAGCAGGCACACCCTCCCCGACGAGGCCGCGGCGTACACGCAGGTCCTTCAGCACGTGGCCCGGAGGAGCGTCCATGCGTGAGACCGCGACGGTCCGCCTCCCCGGCCGCGAACTGTTCGTGGAGGCGTTCGGTGAGGAGGGGGATCCCGTGGTCCTCCTGGTCTCCGGCACCGGCGCGTGCATGCTCGCCTGGGACCGGGAGTTCTGCGTCCGGATGGCGGCCGGGCGGCGGCGCGTACTGCGCTACGACGGACGGGACACCGGGCGGGCGACGACCTGCCCACCGGGCTCGCCCGACTACGACCTGCACGATCTGGCCTCGGACGCGATCGGCATCCTGAACGCCTTCGGTGCCGGGGCGGCCCATCTGGTCGGGATGTCCCAAGGCGGAGCCGTCAGCCAGCTGGTGGCGCTCGCCCATCCCGACCGTGTCGCCTCACTGACGCTCATCTCCAGCAGTCCGGGCGACGCGGATCCCGAGCACCCGACCCTGCCGCCGACACCGCTCAAGACCCAGCTCGAACTGCACAACGCGCCCTGGCCGCAGTGGTCGGACCAAGGCTCGGTCGCGGACTACATCGTGTTCCTGGACCGGCTGCACGCCGGATCGGGGCGAGCCTTCGACGAGCGCTCCTCCCGGGACCGGGCGCGCAAGGTGGTCGAGCGGGCCGGGAACATCGAGTCCAGCCTGACCAACCATTACTACGTGGAGCCCGTCGCCCCCTGGCGGAGTCGTCTGCCCGGGCTTCGGGTGCCCACGCTGGTGATCCATGGCGCGCACGACCCGCTCCTCCCCCTCGCACACGGCCTGGCCCTCGCCCGGGAGATTCCGGGCGCGAACATGACGACCCTGCCCCTGGGCGGTCACGGCCTGGACCCCGGAGACCGGGCTCAGGTCATCAACGACATCCTCGGCCACACCCGTCCCTCTGAAGAAGGGCTCCTCCCCCATGCTGCTGCTGTCCGCTGAACCCGATATCCGCCTGTCCTGCGACGCGCTGCTGTTCGACATGGACGGAGTGCTGGTCGATTCCCTGCCCACCATCGAGCGCCATCTGCGCGAGTGGTCGGTGGAGCACGGGCTCGACCCCGCGAAAGTGCACGAACTGTCGGGCGGCCGTACCACCCGTGAACTGATAGAACTCGTGGCGCCCGGCCTGGACTCGTCCGCGGAGGAGGCCCGGCTGCTGGTCCGTGAGGTCGAGGACACCGCCGGCATCTCCGCGTCCCCGGGGGCGAGGAGCATCCTGGCGGATGCCGGGCCCTGGGCGGTGGTGACCTCCGGCCGGCGCGCGGTGGCCCAGGCCCGCCTCAAGGCCGCGGGCCTGCCGATACCCGACGTACTGGTGACCGCCGATGACGTGACGGCCGGGAAGCCCGACCCGCAGGGCTATCTTCAGGCGGCCCGCCGCCTGCGCGCGGCGGCCGGGCGGTGCGTGGTGCTGGAGGACGCGGCGGCAGGAATCGACGCCGGTGTGGCGGCCGGGATGACCACCATCGAGATCCGCCCCGTGCCGACCGGCCGGCCCCGCCTGGGCGACCACCTCGTCACCGGCCTGGACGTCCTACGAGTCGTACGGTGACCGACTTCGCGCGATTGCGCCTGATCTACCTGGCCACCGGTGTGGTCAACGCCCAGTGGGGGGCGTGCCTGCCCGCCCTGGACGCCCGCCTGGACCTGGGTGAGGGCAGGCTGGGCGTGGTGCTGCTGGCCATGGGCATCTCCGCGATGGCGGGCATGACCGCGGCCGGGCGCCTGGCCACCCGACCGCTGCTCGCCTGGACCGCCCCCGCGACCGCCCTGGCCCTCGCCGGCCCGGCCGTCGCGGACGACTACTGGACGCTGACGGTCGCGGCCGGGGCCCTCGGGCTGCTCCTGGGCGGCCTCAATGTCGTGTTGACGCTGCACGCGGCCGCTGCCGAGCACGCCCAACGGCAGCCGATCATGTCCCGACTGCACGCCATGTGGACCGTAGGCGCGGTGGGCGGCGGCCTCGCCGTCGCCGCCGCCCTGCACGCCGGTGTCGGAGTGGAGGCCCTGCTGTCCTTCAGCGGTCTCGCACTGGCCGCCGCCATGGGCGTTCTCACCTTCCGGGCCAGGCCGCCCGTCCCGCGTCCCGCCGAGCCTGGCTCCACCGCTCGCCGCAGTCCGCTGCTGGTGGTGGCCATGGGGCTGCTGGGCGCGGCCGCGTTCCTCACCGAAGGGGCCGCGACCGACTGGGCCGGTGTCCATGCCCGCCGGGTCCTCGATGTCACGCCGGCCGTCGCGTCCCTGACGTACACGGCCTTTCTCACGGCCATGACCGTGGTGCGCCTCGCCGGCGACCACCTCCACTCCCGGCTGGGTCCGGGTACGACGCTGCGGACCGCGGGGCTCACCACCGCGACGGGACTGCTGCTCGTGATCTCCTCGTCCACCATGGGCCCGCTCGGCGCCTTCGCCGGATGGGCGCTGGCCGGTGCCGGGATGGCGCTCATCTGGCCCGTCCTGGCCAGCACCGCCGGCCACGGGACGCCGCGTCAGCTCTCCACGATCACCACGCTCAGCTACAGCGGCAGCCTGGTGGGCCCGGCCGCCATCGCCTACATCGCGGCCGCCACCTCCCTGCCCGCCGCGCTGGCACTTCCCGCGGCACTCGCCGCGCTCCTCGCGGTGACCGGCCCCTATGTCCTTGCCTCATGGAGCAGCAGCAGGACAGTTGCCCCGGCGCGTCAGCGAAAGCTGCTGGAACGGCGTTGAGCGTTCGCTTCAGAGGTTCTCCAGAGGGGTGGGCGCGGGGCCAGGGGAGGGACCGAGCTCGTGGCACCGGCCGCCGTCCGGGAGGGCATCCGCCCCGATCAGGCGGTCTCCACGACCTCGATCACGAAGGGCTGTCGGTTGTTGGCCGGGTTCCGGTCGTCGTCGCCGGTCACCTCGACGGAGCCGCCTTCCAGACTGCCGAGGGGCAGTTCGGGGGCGAGCTTGAACGGGACCAGCGCGGTGGCACTGCGGAACACGCCGAGCCCGGCCGGGAAGGTGCACTGCACCCGGTGGCCGTTCTCGGACACGGCGCAGTCCCCCGGGAAGAACGGCCCCTCCGCCGTTGCCCCCTCCGGCAGGATGACCACCACGGTGAACGGCGAGGCCGTCTGCTCCGGGCCCGCGTTGGAGACGAAGCCGTGCACCGTCGAGGTGCCTCCGGGGGCGGCGGCGTCCGGGTCCAACCGGACCACCTCCAGGTCGGAGTTGGACGCCAGGGCCGCTTCGGCGGTGGTCGTCGGCACGATGACGGCCAGCAAGGCCGCGCCGGCCACCAGCGCCCGACGACGGACACTGGAACGGCGGACTGTTCTGCGAATCATTCCGGTTCACCTCTGCTCGGATGCGGGGGTGCCTCGTTGATCACCCCGGCCGACCAACGACCGCCACCACGGCAAGGGTGCGAGCAGACGGCGACCACAACCGCAACCGCCGCAACAAGCTCCGGCGGGGGTCAGGACCGTGGCGTCGCGACCACGTGCGTGACACTCTGGTGACCGTGATCATCAGGGTGAGTGAGGCGCGCGTACGTCCTGGCCGTTTCGAGGCGTTCCACGACATGATCGTGTCTGCGGTCAGCGAGTTTCCCGGCCGCTATCCGGGGCTGGTGGACCACGAGGTGCTGCTCGCGCCGCCGGATTCGCTGCTGTACGTCAGCCGCTGGCGCAGCGAGCAGGATCTGGTCGACTACGCCGGCGAGCAGTGGCGCGACCAGCCGGTGGTCCTGCCGGGCGAGGAGGAGTACCTCGTCGCACCGCTTCAGGTACGGCACTTCACGTCGGCGTCTTTGGGTGCCGCCGGCCGTTCTGCCGACCCGACCGGGCCGCAGCGGTAGACATCTCCCGTTGGGCGGCTCTCACGTGTGGGAGACGTTTGCCGCGATCAGGCGGAGCAGGTGTCTGGCGGTGGCGTCCTGCTCCGGAGTCAGGCTCATGGCGTCGCCGATGGCGAGCGGGACGGTCCGGGCCTTGGCCCGAAGGTCGGCGCCGGCCTCGGTGAGGCGCACGGCGACCGAGCGTTCGTCGTCCACGCGCCGCTCGCGCAGGACCAGGCCGTTCGCTTCGAGGCGCTTGAGCAGCGGGGAGAGCGTGCTGGACTCCAGTTGGAGCGCGGCGCCGAGGTCCCGTACGGAAAGGGAGTCCCGCTCCGAGGCGTACGCCAACAAGCTCCGCGCCGCGGCAGTCCCCGTGACGGCCGTCCGCTTCCAGGGCATCATCCACGACTTCGTCATGCTCAACCCCCTGCGCGAAACCCACGCCGCCCAAGCCGCCATCGACCTCGCCACCAGCACCCTGCGCACCGCACTCGCCACCGCCTGAGCAGCCCGGACCGCGGCGGGCCCGCGTCGTCGACGCCGTGCCCGCCGCATCCCAGCCCCGTACGCCGACGAGATCGTTGCTGCCAAAGCTCGTTGATCAGGTTTCGTGCGGAGCGTTGTTGGCGAAGTACTTCCACCATGGGCTTATCGCCGGTTGCCGGTCATCCTGCTGTCGCTGTGTTCCGTGAGCCCCGAGGCGGGCGGCCCCTCCCGGATTTGGGTCCACGGGTCGAGGCCGAGGCACGGCGCACCGCACGCGTACTGGGCGGGCTGGCGACCCATGCAAGGCCCGGCGAGCGGGTCTTTGCGCTGCGGCAGGCCGCCGCGGCGGCCGGTGAGTTGGTGGCCGCGCTATCGGTTCTGGCGCCGGCCGTGTCCGGTGAGGCCATGCCCGCGGAGTCGACCAGCCAGTCGTTCTTCCGGGTCCGTGAGCGGGAGCTGACGGATCAGCAGGCCGCCCTGCACGGCCTCCTGGTCGTACACCGCGGTCTGGAAGACGTGTGCGAGGCTCCGCTGTCGGGCGCCGACCTGGCGCTGGAGACGGCCGGGATGCGGCACGCTGTGCTCGACCTCACCGGCGCGGCGCCGGGCGCCGACGCTGACTCCGTACCGCTGGTGGCCGTCCCCGAGCCCGCTGCGGGGGCTTCGATGGAAAGTGTGTGGAGTGCTCGGTGGCTCATCGGGCACCAGGTCCACGTCCTGTTCAACATCTGCGCCGCGGTCGCCGTGGCCGACGCCACCCGCCATCTACGGCGCGGCGACGGCGAAGCCGCGCTGACGCGGCTGGCCGATGCGACGGTGTACGTACGGGGCTTCCCGGCGGCCATGACCCATGCGAGTACGGTCCCGGCCGACTACTACATGGCGTCGATACGCCACACCATGGCGCCCCCGTCGGTGGACGTGCCGTTGAGCGGGCGCCAGCACCGCGGATACAAGCTGTTCCGGGCCGCGATGAAGGACCTGGTGTCCCTGGTTCCCGACTCCTACGAGCAGTTGGCGGCCCGCGCCCCGGAGCTGGCCGAGGCACGGGGCGCGCTCCTGGAAGCGGACATCGTGGACGGCGAACGGCACGTCACCCTCGCGTACTCGATGGTGCACCTGCGCCGTTCCATCGCTCAGAAACCCGAAGGCCCCGACAACGCCGTGGCCGAACTACGGCTCATGCGCCATCGCCGCGCAGCCCAGTACGCCTCCCTGATCCGATTCGGGGACCACTACATCGCCGACGCCGTGGCCGGCCTGCGCCACTCGTGAGTCCGCCTGTCCGCCGCCCACACCTCCGGCAGGAGACCCTGATGCCCGAGACGACGCCCGGCACCACCCAAAGCCCTGCCGTCGCCGCCGACCGGCTACTCGACCCGGCCGACACCGACGCGTGCGAGCGCCTCGCCCGCACCCTCTGCACCGGCGAGCCCGACCAGGTCGACGACCCGGAGTGGGTGGCCCGCGCCCGGGACGCCTGGGAGGACGCTCCGGTCCCGCTGCGGCGTGGGGTGCGCCGGTTCCGGAGGGACTCCGGCGCGCACGGCACCTGGGTGATCGGTGGCCTGCCCGTCGATCAGACGGCCCTGCCCGCGACACCGTCCGTACCCGGCTCGGTCCAGCGCCGGGCCACCGTCCCGGCCGCGGTGCTCACCATGGTGGCCTGCGGGCTCGGCGAGCCACTCGCCTACCGGGCGGAGAAGTCCGGCGCCCTCGTGCAGGACGTGGTGCCCGTGCCCGGGCAGGAGGACTTCCACGGCAACGCCGGATCGGTGCCGCTGTCCTTCCACACCGAGAACGGCTTCCACCCCCACCCACCCGACTATGTGGTCTTCCTGTGCCTGCGCGCCGACCACGACCGGATCGCCGGCATGCGCGTCGCCGGCATCCGCCAAGCGCTGCCGCTGCTCACCCCAGCCAGCCGCCAGGCCCTGTTCGCACCGGAGTTCATCACCACACCACCGCCCTCCTTCGGGCCGGACGCCGCCGCGAGCGGGCCCGACGTCGAACCCCGACCGGTGCTGTCGGGAGCGGTCGAGGATCCCGACATACGGATGGCCCAACTCGTCACCACCCCGCTCACCCCTCGGGCCGCGGCCGCGCTGACCGAATTCGGCCGCGCCTGCGAGGCGACCGCCCGCACCCTGCGCCTGAACCCGGGCGACCTGGTCATCATCGACAACCGCGTGACCGTCCATGGCCGCACCGCCTTCCACCCCCGCTACGACGGAGCGGACCGCTGGCTGCAACGCACGTACGTCAGCACCGACCTCCGCCGCTCCCGCGACCACCGCCCCCACGACGGCCACGTACTCGCGCGCTGACCAGCCTCCGCGCTTGGCCGAGCGGCAAGGGGCCGCGACCACCTCGACCATGCCCGACTCGCCGCCCTCGCCCGCCTCGGAGGCGATAGGTGCAGCAGTGGACCGGCCTGGGATGATGGCGGCGTGCCAGAGCCAGGGACCACTGCCGTCGTCATCGTCTTGCCCGAGGCCGCGCCGCTCCTCGATGCGGCGTGGCGTATCGATCCTGCCCTGGTGCGTCGTGGGGTGCCGGCGCACGTCTCGCTCCTCTACCCGTTCATACCGGAACCGGCGCTGACAGGTGAGGACGAGCAGCACGTGCGTTCTCTGGCGGCGCGTTTCCCGGTAGCTGAACTGCTCTTGGAGGAGGTCGTGACCGCGTCCGGTTTCGTCGGCGTCAATGTTCCGGGGCTCCAGCCGATCGTCGATGCGTTCCACGCCCAGTGGCCCGAATTGCGCCCGTACAAGGGCCGCTTCGGGACGCGGCCCGCCGCCCATGTCACGGTCGCCATGGGCGCGGACAACCCGACGGCTGCCGCCGGTGTCCGCGCTGCGGTCGACGGCTTGCTGCCGCTGCGCACCCGTGCGGCGGCGGTGCAGCTGGTGGCGCTGACGGAGCAGGGCTGGCAGTCCCGGCTCTCCGTGCCGCTCGGAGTCCCGGACGGGTCGTGAGAGCCGCCCGTCCCCCGCAACCCAGGCTTCGCCCTGCCTCGGTGCTCCCCGCGCGCTGTCGTTCCCTGCGGCCGGGCGCCCGTGGAGGGGAAAGGTTTGCTCAGCCCGACGGGACCGCCCTCGCCGTGACCGAGTACTCCACCCGCTCGGCCGGTGGTACCCCCGAGGGCACCGGCGCGCCGTCCGACTCCTCCGGGGCAGCGGCTCGGCTCTCCCTACACTGCCTGTGGAGGTGGGTATGGCTCGGACCGAGCTCCCCGGCGGGGGCAGTGCGATGACGGCGACCGCGGGCGGCGCGATGCTGACCTTCGCCGGCGGCTTTGCTCCGGTCGCCCTCGACGACGCCGAGGTGACCGAACACCCCACGGGCAGCACCTCGCTGACCGGCTGGGCCCGGCCGGACAGGCACACGCCCAGCGGAGAGCAGAGCCTGCCGGTCGTCGAGCACGGCGGCCACCGCTGGGCGGTGGCGGACGTACATGTGGACGTCTCATCCAGCGGCGGCCCGCGGGACCGGGTGGAGGTCCGATGGCACAGCGGCCATGAACTGGAGGCGGTCGACCCGAGGGGCCGATACCGCATGGAGGTGCCGTGGCTGCTGAGGGCCCGCACCCTCAGGCTGCTGCCGCTCGACGACCTGATCGACCAGGTCGCCCGGCACGCCATCACCCTGGCCTCCGGCCATCAGGATCTGGAATGGGCCCGTCGCCTGGAGCTGGGCTGCAACGAGCTGACCGCCCGCGACGCGCTCGCGCCCCGGCGGCCGCGCCGGTCCACGGAGACAGGCCCCGCGCGGCTGCTGCACGACGTGATGGCGGCAGGCGGCCACCTCGCCGCGACCGCGCACGCGGTACGGGCCCGGGCCGAAAGCGCGGACATGCTTGCCAGGCTGACCCTGGTCACCGTCCCCCGCCGACTGCCCGCCGCCCCCGACGCACCCGTCCTGGTCGTCAGCGCGCACGCACACACCCTCGGTGTGCTGCGGGCCTGCGAGAGCGTGGCCGCGGAGCAACATGCCGGGGTCCGTGCGCACGCCGACGGTGCGGAGGGATCGGCGTCGGCGGCCGGGGCCGAGTTCGACGCCGCACGCGAGGCACTGTGCCGCCGCTACACCCGCCCCATCCCCCACCGGCGGAGGTAGCGACCCCGACCGAACCGGAACGATCCCGTGCTCCGAGGATCCACTCTCCTCCTACCGCCCCGGAACGCGGAATCCGTACGACCGCCGTTCCCGCCGCCAGGTCCACGGTCGTCCTGTTCGGCGGGGCCCCGTCGTCCTCGTTGTCCGGGATGACCAGCCCCGGCAGGGTCATGAAGGCGATGAATTGCATGCTCTCAGCATCCGGCCCACGGTACGGACAGTCACCGTGCGGCGGTCGTATGCGCCCGGTCAGTGCCGCCGTAGCCCCATGCGCCGTTCGCGTTCGGCGTCAGACGTAGGCTGCTGTCGGCAAACGAGGGGGAGACGATGACCGACGACCGCAAGACGACCGTGCCCGTGTGGACGCTGGCGACCGCCGATGTCCGAGTGCCGGGCTTGACCGCGGGCGACTCGCTGACAGCCGAGCGCCTGGCCGAACTGCGCGGAGTACTGGCCGTCCTGGCCGACGAGCCGATCGTCACCCTTGAGGTACATCCGCTGCCCGACACGATCGACCGCAGCCGTGGCATCCCGCTCGATGCCGCGAGTCCCCTGGCGCAGCACCTGTCACAGTTCGTCACGCAATCGGCGCGAAGCTCCCTCACGGTGGCCAGAGCGACCGCTTCCGGCGAGAGTCTGTACCGGATGGTGGTCCCGGCGAAGGTCGCCGCCCAGTTCGGGCAGGGCATCGTTCGCCCGATGGTGGCGAAGGGCGCGGCCGGTGGCATCTACGGTGAGCTCGTGAACGCGACGGGCAGGATCGCCTCCAAGGCGAGGTTCGTACCGGTCCAAGGAGCGGCAGCGGCCGGCACGGTCGGCGGGGCCGGTGCGACCGCCGGTGCCGCGGCCGCCGGCGGGACGGCGCTCACCGTGGCCGCTCCGCTCGTGCTCATGGCCGTGGCGGTGGGGGTGAGCGCGCACGCCGACCGAAAGCGCCAGCAGGCCATCGAACAGATCACAAGACTGCTGGAGCAGCTTCAGGAGGAGAAGCTCGACGACGAGCACAGCGAACTCGACGGCTGCCGGGACGCCATCGACAAAGCCACTGCCGTTCTCCTCGACCAGGGCAAGCCCGGTGTCTCGCTGGGCCTCGACTCGGCCGTGCACGCCATCAACACGGCGCTGGGAAAGGCCGATCGCCGCCTTGCCCGATGGCAGAGCGCGCTCGACAGACTGCCCGAGGGCAAGGCCGTCGAACTCGGCACGGTGACCAAGTCGTTCCCCGGCGTAGACGACCAGGGCGGCACGTTCCGCACCCACCTCGAACTCGCTTCTCTGGCCATCGCGCTGAAGCGGCGGGTGGTCGTCCTCCAGGCCGTCGAGCACGCCCAGAACGACACCGGCAACCCGTTCGAGAGCTTCACCCGCGCACTCAAACGCGATCAGCAGCGCCTCGATGAACTGGAGTTGAGCATCGCCGGGGTCCTGGTACGCCTGTCGGCACTGGAACTGGCACGCCCGAACGGTTTGCTGCCCGTCTACACGACCGGTGAAGTCGACCGCCTCATGAGCGCGGCACACCGGATTCACATGTTGGGCGACGGCGTCACGGTCTACGGCCGCACGGCAGACGTGGCGATTGAGATCGCCCGTGACAAGGACGGCTCGGTGGTCGTGTTCCCCGCACTGCCCGCATAGACGCAGCCGCGCTCGCGCTCGCGCTCGCGGGCACTGCGGTCAGGGAAGCTGCGGGAGGTCGTCCCAGGTCCATGGCGGCGCCGGACGGCCGTCCGGTCCGCACCCGTACGGGAGGAGGCGGGCGGGTACGGCCGTGCCCGCCTCCCACGCCCGCTCCGTCAGGGCTTCGGCTTCGGCCTCGGCCCCCGCGTCCCGCAGCGCCGTCAGCAGTTCGTCCACTCCCCCGCCGTCCGTCGTCCCGACGTGCGCGGCGGGCTCCCGGTCCAGCAGCGCACGCAGCGCCCCGCTCGCCCCGGCGTCCGTCAGGCCCCGAACCAGCAGGGCGACTGCCCCGGCGTCCGCACGTCGTGCGTCCGCAGCAGGTAGGGCGTCAGCGGTCCGTCGGCGGCGTCTTCCGGCCGTCCTTCGAGGAGCGGCGCGCCGTGCACTTCGAGGGCCTTGGGCGTGAATGCCGAGACGGGTCGTGCGGCGGGCGGGTCGCTGCCGCTGGCCTCCTCGCGGAGCAGGTGCCGCAGCGTGGCGTACGAGGCGTGCTCGCGGGAGCGGGGCTGTACGACGCTGAAGTGGTCCCCCGGCAGCACGCCGCTGCGGGGGAAGGCCCCTTGGGCGGACGCTCGCGGGACCACGGCGTCACTCTCGGCGGCGTAGACGGAGAAGGGGATCGGGCAGGTGCGGTCGCTGATGGCGGCCGCGCCGACGATGTCGCGCAGCACGGCGGTGTGCGTGTCCCTTACGTCCTCGTCGAGGGTGCGCAGCCGGCGCTCCTGGGGATTGCCGCCGAGCAGTTGTCTGCGCGCTCCGCGGGCAAGGTCGGATCCGGCGTTCGGGCAGGCCAGGAGCACGACCCGGCGGATGCGGGCCAGCTCTCGGCCGCGTCCTTCGGCGAGCATCCGCACCAGCCATCTCTGGATCACCAGGCCGCCCATACTGTGGCCGACGAGCACCAGCGGCCGGTGGGCGGGCTCGGTCTCCAGGAGCGTCTTCAAGTGGTCGGCGACGGTGCTCAGCGAGGGCAGGGCCCGGTCCGGCCGCAGCCGGCCGAACCCGGTGGCGTAGCCCAGCGTCCGGGTGTCGACGAAGTCGAGGTCCTTGTCCTCGCCGATCAGGGAGAGGAACCGGTCCCACACCTTCGGCCCGGAGGCGAACCCGTGGACGAACACCACGCCCAGCCGGTCCCCGTCAGCCATACGAGCTCTCCCCCACCGTCGGCGAATTCGCGCCGGGTTCCTACCCAGCCGACTCGGGCCGTGAACTAAGGGCTGTCCGGCTGGCCCGCTGTCCCGCTGTCCCGCAGAGGGCGACGAAGGGCATTTGAAATGAGGCCGGGCGGTGAAGGTGAGTCACCTTCACCGCCCGGCGCAGGGGTTCAGCGTCGTCTGGAGAGCCGGCCGGAGCCGATGCCCGCCACGTGCAGGGCCAGGGCCATCAGGCCGAGCAGCGTCACGTTCGTCGAGGAGAACGCGTCGTTGGTGCTGATGGCCGCCGCATTGATCAGGAACGCGATGAAGAAAAGTACCGCTGCCGCTATGCCGAGCATGAACAGCTCCTCTCGGGTCGAAGGATGCTGCCCGTATGCCCCCGCGACGCCGTCGCAAGCCCGGGAGGGCCGAGAGCGCCGTCGTCTCCTGCCCCCTGGCTTCAGGAGACGACGGCAGTGGGTGGGTTAGGACCAGACGGTGAAGGTGACCGTCACGGAGGCCTTCTTGGCCGACGCGTCGGTGACCGTCAGGGTCGCGTTGCGGAAGCCCCAGCCGCTCGGGGTTCCGGAGATCACGCCGGTGGTGGCGTTGATGGTCAGGCCGGCCGGGAGGTTGACCGCCGTGAAGGTGTACGGGGTCGTGCCGCCGGTGGCGTGGAGGGGGAGGTTCACCGGGCGGCCGGCGTAGACGTTCTGGCTGCCCGGGTTGGTGAGGGTCGGGGCGCCCGTGCCGGGGGTGGTGACGGTCCAGGTGAAGGTGGTGGAGCCCTTCTTGCCGGCCGTGTCGGTGGCGGTGATCGTGACCTGGCTGGTGCCGGCCGTGGTCGGGCTGCCCGTGACGGTTCCGGTGGCGGCCGCGATGGCGAGCCCGGCGGGCAGCCCGGTCGCGGACCAGGTGTACGGGGCGGTGCCGCCCTCGGCGGTGTTCCTCAGGTCGACCGGGGTTCCGGTGGCGGTGGTCTTCGCGGAGACCGCGGCCACCGTGACCTCGCCCGGCTGCGGGGTGGAGGTGACCAGCGAGGCGCCGAAGCGGGTGAGGGCCTCGTTGACGGGCTGGAAGATCGTGTACTTCTCCCCGCTGCCGCTGCTGCACGTGGCCTGGCCACCACCCGAGTGCAGGCCTACGGCCTTGCCCCCGGTCGCGGTGACGTAGCTGCCGCCCGAGTCGCCGCCGGCGGAGCAGGCGCTGGAGTAGGACAGGCCGTCGATGACGACGTTGCCGTAGTTCACGCTCTGGTTGACCTTGGTGACCTCGCCGCACTGGAAGGCGGTGGTCTGACCGGAGCGGCAGACGGCCGTGCCCACGACGCCCTCGGCGGAGCCGGTGACGGCGATGTCGCCCTGGCCCCAGCCGGACACCGTGGGGGTCAGGGTCCAGGCGGCCTGGTCGACGTCCACGATCCCGAAGTCGCCCTCGCGGGCGTTGACGCTGCCGGTGCCGCCCTTGTTGGAGGTGCCGACGCGGCTGCCGTCCTTGCCGTAGGCGGGCTGGTCCACGTCGTTGGTGCAGTGGCCGGCGGTCAGGAAGGCGCGCGGGCCGCCGGTGGTGCGGGTGACGGGGAAGCCGATCGAGCAGGGGCTCTCGCTCCCGGGTATCCACTTCTCGCCGCCGACGACGTTGCCGCCCTGCTGCCGGGGCAGGTCCCGGGACTCGACGACGCGTACGAGGTCGCCGAGTTCGGCGAGGCGGGTGCGCAGCGCGGTGGTGGCGGCGGTGGAGCGGGCCGGGTCCACGGTGACCTCGAGCCGGTTGCCGCGTACGTCGGTGCCCCAGGACAGCAGCCCGGGTACGCCTTCCGCCCAGCGACCGACGAGCAGCGCGGCCTCGTCCAACTGGGCGCGCCCGTAGCGCACTTCGTGTGCGACGGCGCCCGTGTGCCGGACGGCGGAGGCGTCCGCGTCGCCGGTGACGGCGACGTGCAGCCGTCCGTCGCCGGCGTCGAACCAGAGCCCGGCGATCCGGTCGCCGACGGTGGCGCGCACCGAGGTGGCGGCTCGGTTCGCCTCGCGTTCGGCGGAGATCCGGTCGCGGACTCCGTCCGCGGTCAGGCCGAGGTCGCGGGCCATGGCGGCCTGTACGTCGGCGGGTACGGAGGTGGCGGGGGTCGGGGCGGGGGTGGTGGCGTGGGCCGGTACGGCGGCGAGCGCGGCCAGGGTGGCCGCGGTCGCGAGGCCGGCCAGGACGGACCGGTGGGTTGCAACGCGCATGGGCGGAGCGTTCCTTTCGGACATCGGGCATGGGGGCCGCCGGTGACGGGAGATCAGGGGCGGGCTGTCGTGTCCGGGGAGCGGAGCGCGGGGAGGAGACGGGGTCGTTGCCCGCCACCCGGATCGGCCCACAGCGTCATGGCCCGGCGCCCTCCGTGGTATCCGGGCAGGCCCTTGCGTCACCGGTCCCGGATACCGGACGCCGGGCGCCCGCCCCGGTGTCGTACCGGCCGCGGGAGCGCGTACGAAGTCGGGCAAAGCGGCGGGGCGGTCGGAGCGCCCTCGGCCGCCGTGGGGATCGGGGGAATCCCTTGCGGTCGGCTCGGTGGCCGTCGGCGCCTTTCCCCCGGTCCGAGGGGCGCCTACCGTGCGGGAGTGAACGCTGACAGGGGCGCCGATGTCGAGGAAGGCGCTGAGGGTGCGGAGGGCGCCGCGGGCTGGGCCGCCCTGGCCGGCACGGCACGCGGCCTGCTGGAGCGGTACGGGCGGTTGGCGGTCGCCGGTCCGTGGGGCGCGGGAAAGACCACCCTGCTGGCCGAGTTGGGCGGGCCGGGCCGGGCCGCCGACCGCACGGGCGCCGCCCATTCCTCCCGCGGTGCCATCGGCCCGCGCACCTCCCGCGGCCCGCGCGCGGCGCTCAGCGCTCCGGCCACCCCGTGGCGCTGCCTGGAGATCCACGCGCAGGACGGTGACCAGGACGTCCCGTACGCGGCGCTGGCCCAGTTGCTCGGCGCCGAGGCCCTTCCGGACTTCGACCACACCGGCGCCGCCGCCGACCGGGACACCCCTCTGCGCCTGCCCGTACGCCTCGCGCTCGCGCAACTCCTCGGCGGTGACGGGAGCGTCCCCGGGCAGGTACTGCTCCTCGTCGACGGCGCCCAGTGGGTGGACGCCGCCAGCGCGGACGTGCTCGGCTCTTGCGTGCGCACCCTGTCTCCCGGCCGGCTGGCCGTCGTCGTCGCCGAGCGCACCGCGGGCCATCCGGCCGCCGCGGCCCGCCTGCTCGGCGGGCACCCGCCCGTCGTCCGGATCCCTCCGGCGGACCGCATCGAGACCGCGACGGCCCTGGAGAGGTCCGGCCTGCCCGCCCGGTGGGCCGCGCCCGTGCACCGGTACTGCGGTGGCAACCGGGCGCTCCTTGACGCCGGTTGCCGTGCGCCGGCCGGATCGGCGGGCCTGTCCGAGCCCGGCCGCCCGGCGTACGGAGAGACGTACGCCGGCACGGGTGTCCACGGCAGCACGACGGCCGGGACCGCCGAGGGCCCCGGCGACCGCGGGCTTGCGGGGCGGCGGCGCCAGGTCCGCGAGCTCGCCGCGCTGTGGCTGGCCACCGTCCCCGCCGAGGTGCAGGCAACGCTCCAGTTCGCCGCGCTGGCCCGGCACCCCGACGCCGACCTGCTGCGGCGCGCGGGCCGCCCCCAGGCCGAGGACCACCTCGAACACGCCGTCCGCGCGGGCCTGCTCACCCCGGCCGACACGTCCGGACCGCACGGCACGGTTCCGCCCCGGACCCGTTTCGCCGCGGGCGCCCTCGCGGAGGCCGCCGTGGCGGCCACGACCGCCGGGGAGCGGCGGCGGATCCACGACGCACTGGCGGGCGCGGTCCACGATCCCGTCCACCGCGCCCGCCACCGCGCCCTCGCCCAGGACACCCCCGACCAGGGCACGGCCGAGGACACCGCCCAGGCCGCGGCCGTCGCGCGCGGAGCGGGCGAACGGCTCCTGGCCACCGAGCTGATGCTGCTCGCCGCCCGGCTCACGCCCGTCGACCGGCCCGCGCTACGGCTGGACCGGCTGGCCGACGCGGCCCGGGACGCGGCAGCGGCCGGCTCCGCCGAGCTCGCGCAGCAGGCCGCCGACCTGATCGCCGAGGGCCGCGGCACCGCGGCGCAGCAGGTGCACGCCCTGCTGGCGGTGGCCGACGCCCGGGGCCAGGACTCCGCCCGCACCGAATCCCTGCTGGTCACCGCCCGCCGGACCGCCGCCGGGGACCCGGCGCTGCTCGCCGCCGTCGAACTGCGCAGCTCGGTGCAGGCCAACGTGGCCTCGGGCAATGCCGCCCTGGCCCTGCGACACGCCGACGCGGCGACCGCGTTGGCACGGGAGTGCGGCGACGCACCGCTGGAGGCGGCCGCGCTCACCATGGCAGCGCGGATGGAGCGGGTCCTGGGCCGCCTGGAGTCCGCGCCGGTGACGCTGGCGGCGGCGCTCGCGCTGGCCGTGCCGCCGCCCCGGATCGGCATCCGCAACAGTCCCGAGTACCTGGCCGCGCGCCACGC
The DNA here is from genome assembly GCF_042719495.1 of Streptomyces sp. NPDC058525. NCBI lineage: Bacteria > Bacillati > Actinomycetota > Actinomycetes > Kitasatosporales > Streptomycetaceae > Streptomyces > Streptomyces sp. NPDC058525. The sequence continues at coordinate 22,985 of NZ_JBHXNP010000003.1, read as the reverse complement.
GGTCTTCGACGGCCGGCTGGCGCAGGCCCGCCGTACGCTGACGGGTCTGCTGCCGGCCGCGCAGGCGTCCGGCGAGGCGGAGGACCTGGTCGACATCTGGCGCAGTCTCGCCGAGGTCGACTGCGGACTCGGCGCCTGCTCGCAAGCCCTCCAGTGGGCGGCGCAGGCCGTCGACCTCACGGCGACGGCCGGCCTGTCGCCGGGGCCCGCCTGGTACACGGCCGCACTCGCCCACAGCCACGGCGGCAGCTTCGCGCAGGCCCTGCGCTACGCCGCCCAGGGACTGCGCGCCTCCCGCGAGGAGCACGACGCCCTCCACACCACGCGCAGCCTGTGGATCCTGGGCGCCGTGCACCTGCACCACGGGCACGTCGAGCAGGCCGCGACGGCGCTGGCCGAGGTGGACGCCTTCGAGGCACTCGCGGGGGCGGCCGATCCGTCGGTCCTGCGCTGGCAGGGCGACGCCGTCGAGGCCTTCGCCGCCGCCGGCCGGACGGCCGCCGCCCACGCCCTCCTGGACCGCATGCACGAGGCCGTCGGCCCGCACAGCGGCCACGCCGCCCTGCGCGCCGCCCTGACCCGGGCCCGGGCGGTCTGCCTGCACCTGGAGGGCGAGAACGACGACGCCGTCGAACTCCTCGACGACGCCGCCCGTGCCTTCGCGGCGCTGGGCCGCCCGGTCGAGGAGGGGCGCACCCATCTGGCCCGGGGCCGGGTGGAGCGGCGGCGCCGCCGTGCGGCGGCGGCCCGGACCGCGTGGGAGACGGCCCGTACGGTGTTCGAGGAGGCCGGGGCCGTGCCCTGGACGGCGCTCACCGACGACCACCTCTCGCATCTGACCGGCCAGACCCCCGCGCCGGGCACGCCGGGTGCACCGGGTACGCCGACGCGCGGGCGGGCGGCGCCGGAGCTGACGGAACACGAGCTGCGGCTCGCGGGCCTCGTCTGCGCGGGCGCCACCAACCTGGAGGCGGCGCAGCAGATGTTCATCTCGACCAAGACGGTCGAGTCGACCCTCAGCCGGATCTACCGCAAGCTCGGCGTCCGCAACCGCACCCAGCTGACGGCCGCCTTCGCCCCCAGGATGGCCCTACTTGACCCATCGGGCCGCGGCAACGCCCGGTAGCAGTGGCTGCTTTGACTGGTCAGCAGCCCATAACCCCACCCGGTCGGCTTCCGACGGCACCGAGCGGGCCCGTCCGGCGGGTCATGGGTTCAGGGACCCGAACGTCGTCGGGCGGGACGCGTCGAAGAGCGGGATGGGGTGGTGTGTGGTTCCGTCGAGAGCGGGGAACCCGTACATCTCGGCGCCCGGGGTGTCCCAGATGTAGACGGGATGGCGGGTTGTGTCGAACGGTGCGACGCCGCCCTCCGGGGCGAACCAGTAGGTGGCACGGCGCTCCACCCGCAGCGGGACGGCCAAGTCCGGCAGTAGCCGCTGCGCCCAGGCTCCCGGTGCGATGACCAGGCGCTCGGCGGTGGCCGCTCCTCCGGCCGTGGTCACCCGGACCCCGCCGCCGGGCAGGGCCTCCCACCGGGTGGCCGGCTCGTTGAAGCGCAGCTCGGCGCCGCGGCGTTCAGCCAGCCGCAGGTGTGCGGCGACGGTGAGCTCCGGGCGCACCACTCCCGCCTGGCGCTCGTAGAAGGCTGTGGGCCGGGCCGAACCGCTCCAGGCCGAGCACCCGCTGCCCGCGTCCTGCGATATGGCTTGCGGCGGCGCTTCCCATACCGCCCAGGCCGATGACGATGACGTCGTAGGAGTGCGACATGACGGAGCTCCTGTCCGGGTTGGCTTCTGGGGACGACCGTAGGGGCGCGGAGGGGGCCGGGGTTGCCCGTGTGGAACGGGGGGTCTTGCCTAGTCTGAGAGGGGGTACCGGAACATGTGCAGGGTCCAGGAGGGCTCGGGGGTCGGCTTCGTCGCGTACTCCATCGCCCCCATGGCCGCGTAGAAGGGAGCGGCGTTCGGATCCGAGGCGATGACGAACTCCTGTCGTCCGAGCTCGCGCGCGGTCCGGATCGCGTGCTGCCACAGAAGCTTGCCGTAGCCCTTGCCGATCTGATCGGCGTCGACGAAGAGCTTGTCCAGGAGCAGGTTTCCGTCCTCCTCGGTGAACCCGTAGAAGCCGAGGCTCCTGCCCTCCTCCTCCTCCAGGACGAAGACCGGGTTGTCGCGGACGTACGCGTCCGGGATCGCCCGAGCGTCACCCGCCCAGTCGAAGTAGCCCGGTGGGTAACCCCAGTGGGTTGCCGATCGGCTCTGGAGCTCTTCGAGCTCGCCGGCCTCTTCGGGTTCGGCGCGTCGGATGCGCCAGGCACCGTTGGTTGACACGGCACGGACCGCCCTTCTCGATCGATCGCTGGCTGAAGCTGTCGATCCGACTAGATCACGGGTTCCGTGCCGGCCGTCGGCACCACCTGTTCAATGCAGCGAAGTCTCCTACGAAAACGATCGAAACGCTCAATTTTGTCATCGGTATGGATCGATTGAGCGGGTACGTGTTAGAAACCAGCCAGCCATGACCGGGTTTCAGCCCCCTGGAGACCGCAGTGACGCGTTTCTCGACCCGTCGCACCTTCCTTCGTGCCACCGGCGGCACGGCACTCGCCCTCGGCCTCACCACCAGCCCTCTGGCCAACGGTCAGGCCGCCGCCGCGGCCGCCGACGAGTTCAGTGATCTGCGTGCCAAATGGCGCTCCCTGATACTCGGTTCGGGCTTCAGCCCCACTGCCGAGCCCTTCAAGGGCAGACTGGCCCAGCTCGGCGCCCGGGCCGCCGAGTACCAGTCGACGATGGCCCCGGCCACCGGGTCCCTGTGGCCCGAGCTGGTGTGGGCCGATCCGGAGCCCGACACGGACCAGGAGTCGTACGGGTACTCACAGCGGATGAACGACAGCTTCTCCCGGCTGTCCGTCATGGCGCAGGCGTACTGCCAGCAGGGCACCGGGCTGACGGGGAACGCCGCCCTGGCGGCTGACATCGTTGCCGGGCTGGACCACGTGTACGCCGGGATCTACAACGAGGGGCAGACGCGCTTCGGGAACTTCTACAGCTGGCAGATCGGTGCCCCGCAGGCGCTGCTCGACGTGTGCGTGCTGATGTACGAGCAGCTGTCGGCGGCTCAGATCGCCAGCTATTGCCGGGCCGTTGACCACTTCGTGCCCGATTCGGCCGTGGCCGTCTACTCGGGCACGAGCACCGGTGCCAACCGCGTCGACCTGTGCCGGGTGCTGATCCTGCGCGGCATCGTCGGCGGCAGCTCGGCCAAGATCGCACTCGGCCGGAGCGCGCTCTCGCCGGTGTTCCCGTACGTCAGCTCCGGCGACGGCCTCTACGCCGACGGGTCCTTCATCCAGCACACCTCCGTCCCCTATGCCGGTACGTACGGTGCGGTCATGCTGGGCGGCCTCGGGAGCCTGTTCGCGCTGCTGGCCGGCTCGAGCTGGGCGGTGACCGATCCGAACCGGCAGATCGTCTTCGACGCGGTGGAGAACGCCTGGGCGCCGTTCCTCTACAACGGGCTGATCATGGACAGCGTCTCCGGGCGCGGAATCAGCCGCGGCATCCACCGCGACGACCCCCACCAGGTCCAGGCGGACGATCATCTGCGCGGCCACGGCATCCTCTCCGCCATCGTGCTGCTGGGCCAGGGGGCGAGCGCGGCGGAGAACGCGCGGTGGCGCGGGCTGGTGAAGGGGTGGCTGCAACGCGACTACTACAGCCCGCCGTTGAGCGATCCCCTGCTGGGTCTGGTCGGTCTGGCCTGGTTGAAGTCCGTGGTGGACGACACCTCCGTCGCGGCCATCGCCGAGCCGACCGGCCACCGGCTCTTCCCGGCGATGGCGCGGGCCACACACAGGCGGCCGCACTGGGCCGCCTCGATCAGCATGGCCGGCAAGCGGATCACGCACTACGAGACCGGCAACGGCGAGAACCTGCGCGGCTGGCACACCGGATCCGGAATGCTCTACTGGTGGGGCGACTCCTACGCCAACGGGCAGTACAGCGACGCCTTCTGGCCCACCGTCGACCCCTACCGGCTACCCGGCACCACCAACTCGCGCAAGGTGCTGGCGGATGCGGCCGGCGGTGACTGGGGCGCACCGAAACCCGACGTGAACTGGGTGGGCGGCGCCACCGACGGCAACCGCGCCGCGATCGGCCAGTACCTCCGGGGCCTGCAGAGCACCCTGATGGCCAAGAAGTCCTGGTTCTGCCTGGACGATTCAATCGTCTGCCTCGGCGCGGGCATCAAGTGCACCGACGGCACTGGGGTCGAATCGGTCATCGAGAACCGCAACCTCGGACGCAGCGGCGTCCATCCGCTCACCGTCGACGGCACGGTGAAACCGGTCAGCCACCCCTGGACGGAGAACCTCACCGGTGCGACCTGGGCGCACATCGGCGGCATGGGCGGGTACGTCTTCCCCGGCGGCGCGACCGTCAGGGCTCTGCGCGAGGAGCGCACGGGCAAGTGGAGCGACATCAACCGCGGCATGGCCGAAACCGCGATCACCCGGCGCTACCTGACCCTGTACGCCGACCACGGCACCAACCCGTCGGATGCGGCCTACGCCTACCTCCTCATGCCCGGCGCGAACACCACACAGACCGCCGCGCGCGCGGCCGACACCGGATGGCTGCAGATCCTCGCCAACACCGACAACCAGCAGGGCGTCCGCGTACCCTCGCTGGGCTTCACCGGGGTCAACTTCTGGTTCGGCGGCACGGTCGGAACCCTCACCGCGAGCGCGCCCTGCGCGGTGATGATCTCCGAGAAGAGCAGCGGCACCGCGGTGATCTGCGTCAGCGACCCGATGCGCATGCAGACCGGCCTGACGCTCACCTGGAACCGGGCGGTGACCTCGGTGATCTCCAAGCCCTCCACCGTCACCGGATCGGCCACCGGCGCTTCGCTGAGCCTCACGTTCGGCGACCTCAGCGGCACCCTCGGAGCCACGCAAAAGATCACCGTCGCACTGGGCTGACGACGGCCACCCCGTCACCGTTTCGGAAGCATGGGGAGAACGGCTTTATGAGGATGACCAGTTGGGCCGCGAGGGTGCTGCTGTCCGTGGTGCTGGCGCTGCGGCGGGCACGTACCCGGCCCGGGCGAGCGGGCAGGCGAGCGGGCAGGCCGACGGCAGCGGGCCGGGCTCCGGGGTCGAAGGCGCACCGGTGCGGGTCGACGCGTACGGAACGGGCGCCGAGCCGCGCATCCAGGGCGGCGGTTCCCGCGCGGCCGTCCTGCTGGAGAACGTCGAGCAGTGGGAGGTGCGCTAGCCGTCCACGGGCGGGCCGAGCGGACACCGCCCCGCTCCGAGCCTCCTCCTCCTTCGTACTCGAACCTGATCCTCGGCACGGGGTTCAGCCCGACGGCAGAGCCGTTCCGGACACTGCTCGCCAAGCTCGGCCAGACCGCGCAGGGCCTGCTGGCGACGATGGCGCCGGCCGACGGTTCGCTGTGGCCGGACGCGGTGTGGCTCGACCCCGAGCCGGACCTCGACGCGGAGTCGTACGGCTTCTCGGCGAAGATGAACGACAGCTACGGCCGTCTCCGCACGATGGCCCAGGCGTGGGCGCAGCCCGGTACGGGGCTGACCGGTGATCCCGCGTTGCTGCAAGCCGTCCTGACCGGGCTCGACCACGTCAACACCCAGGTGTTCAACGAGAACACCACCCGGTACGGGAACTGGTGGAACTTCCAGATAGGCGCGCCGCAGGCGCTGATGGACACCTGTGTCCTGGTCTACGACCACCTGACCGCCGAGCGGATCGACCGCTACTGCAGGGCCGTGGACCACTTCGTACCGGCCTCGGTGTTCGACAGCTACACCGGCACGAGCACCGGCGCGAACCGGGTCGATCTGTGCCGGGGCGTCATCGTGCGGGGCATCGTGGGCGACGACGCGGACAAGGTCGCGCTGGCGGCGGGGGCGCTGTCGCCGGTCTTCCCGTACGTGACCTCCGGGGACGGGTTCTACACCGACGGCTCGTTCATCCAGCACGTGCGGGTCCCGTACATCGGCGGCTACGGCTCGGTGCTGCACGACGGAGTCGGCCGGCTGCTGGCCCTGCTGAGCGGTTCCGCCTGGGAACTCAACGACCCCAACACCCAGCTCTTCCTCGACACCGTCGAGAAAGCCATCGCGCCGTTCATCCACAACGGCCTGGTCATGGACAACGTCTCCAGCAGGGGCATCAGCCGCGCCGGCACCTCGGACCATCTGCGCGGCCCGGGACTGATGGCGACGATCCTGCTGGTCGGCCAGGGCGCGAGCGCCGAGGAGAACGCGCGATGGCGGGCGATGGTGAAGGGCTGGATGCGGCGCGACTACTACGCCCCGCCCCTGGCCAATCCGGGCCTGAGCCTCATCACCGCGGCGCACCTGCACTCACTCGCGAACGACAGCACGGTCAAACCGGCCCCCGAGCCGGTCGAGCACCGCCTCTTCCACCACATGGACCGGGCCACCCACCGCCGCCCGGGCTGGTGCGCCTCCGTCTCGATGGCATCCAAACGGATCGCGCACTACGAGTTCGGCAACGGCGAGCACAAGCGCGGCTACCACACCGGGGCGGGCTGGCTGCAGTGGTGGGGCAGCGACTTCGGCCTGGAGCAGTACTCCGACGCGTACTGGCCCACCGTCGACCCCTACCGGCTGCCCGGGATAACCGCCTCCCGCAAGCCGCTCGCGGACGGCGAGGGCGGCGAGTGGGGCGGACCGACCCCTGATGCCGCATGGGTCGGCGGCACCACGGACGGCGAGTTCGGCGCCACCGGACAGCACCTCAAGGGGCTGTCGTCCACCATGAGCGCCAAGAAGTCCTGGTTCTGGCTGGACGACTCCGTCGTCTGCCTGGGTGCCGGCATCACCTCCACCGACGGGCACAGGGTCGAAACCACCGTCGACAACCGCCATCTGGGTACCGCCGGTGCTCCCGTGCTGACGGTGGACGGCAGGGCCCAACCGCGCGACCAGGGGTGGACGAAGACCTTCGACCGGGCCGAGTGGGCGCACATCGAAGGCCAGGCGGGCTATCTCTTCCCCGGCGGTTCCTCGTTCACCGCCGTCCGGGAGGAACGCACCGGCGCATGGCGGGACGTCAACGCCGGCGGACCGACCGACCCGATCACCCGCCGCTACCTGACCCTCGTCACCGACCACGGCCCCGACCCGGTCGACAGCACCTACGCGTACGTACTCCTCCCCGGCGCCGGCGTCCGAACGACGCAGCAGCGCGCCTGTGACCACGGCTGGCTCCGGATCCTCGCCAACAACCCCCGCCAGCAGGGTGTTCGGGCGCCCAGGCTCGGCTTGACGGCCGTCAACTTCTGGGCCGGGGGCACGGTCGGCGGGATCACCGCGAGCGCCCCGGCCTCCGTCCTCGTCCGCGAACACCGCGACGGAACGGCCACCATCGTCGTCTCCGACCCCGCCCGCCAGGCCACGTCCCTGGAGATCACCTGGAAGGGGAGGGTCACGAAGGTACTCGCCAAGCCCTCGACCGTTACGGCGGTGTCCCTCGGATCCTCGCTCGGGCTTTCCCTCGGCGATCTCACCGGAGCCTACGGAGCCCCCCAGAAGATCAAGGTCAAGCTCGGCTGACGAAGCGGGGTGTCTTCCCGGCACCCCGGCCCGGGGTGCCGGGAAGACAGCTCGGGCCGGCCGCCGGGATCGGCTCAGAGACGGGCGGAAAGGTAGTACTCGCCGACTGCGGACAGGTAGGCAGGGTCCGCAGTGTCGCTGTCCGTGGTGAACCGGGGCGCGGCTTTGATCTGCTCCCGGCTCGGTGAGACGCTCACCGTCTGCGCTTCCGTGTCGATGGCGGTCACAGCGCCGGCCGGGATCACCACGCTCCTGCCGAAGACCCACACACCGGTGTCGACCACCAGGTGCTGCATACCGGTCCGGTCCTGCTGACGGTCAACATGCCCGATGACTCCGTCGGCGGCCTCCACCGTGAAACCCACCAGCGACTGCCCGAACACGTAGCCACTGTCCTGAGCGTATGCCCACACAGTCCCCACTGAGCGACCTCCTCATCCTCGACAACCCACACAACGGGTCTGGGAGACCCGTACAGACTGGTCACATTCCCCGACACCCGCCCCGCAACCGAAGGCGGATGAGAACCACAGGCTAGCCCTGAACTGGTCACCAACCTTCGTGGCATGATCGTCCGGTGGAAGACGACCAGCGCATACACCCCTCGAAGGCGGCCGACGACCGTGCGTCGCTGACCTCGTTCCTCGACTACCAGCGGGCCACCCTGGCCATGAAGTGCGCGGGGCTGACCGGCGAACAGTTGAAGCAGAGGGCGATCCCGACCTCCGGTCTGACCCTCCTGGGCCTGGTGCGCCACGCGGCCTCGGTCGAGCGTGGCTGGTTCCGCGTCACCCTGCACTCCGAGGACGTCAAGACGCCTTGGCCCGGCGAGGTCGGCGGCACGTTCGCCGAGTTCCACGTCGAGGACGCCGATGTCGACGAGGCGTTCAGGGTCTGGCAGGAGGAGTGTGCCCGCGCCCGCGCTGTCGTCGCCGCCTTCAGCTCCCTCGATGACACCGTCGACTTCCGCGGCGAGACCATCTCACTGCGCTACGTACTCACCCACATGATCGAGGAGTACGCACGGCACAACGGCCACGCCGATCTGCTGCGCGAGGCGATCGACGGAACCGTCGGCGAGTAGGACGCCGAGCGCCCGCGGCCGGCCGGCTGTTGTCGCCTTCTACTTGATTCGGTCGAGGAAGCCGAGCACTCGGTCGTTGACCTGCTGTGCGGCCTGTGCGTCGTAGGTCGGCAGGCTGCTGTCGGTGAACAGGTGGCTGCCGCCCGGGTAGCGGAACAGCTCGGCGTCCGGTGCCGTCTCGACGAGCGTGCGGGCGGCGTCCACATCGCCTTCTCCGGCGAAGAACGGATCCGCGTCCATGCCGTGGATCTGGACCGGGACGTCCTGGGGCCAGGCCCCGCCGAACTCCGCGACCGGGACGCATGCCTCGAGCAGCAGTGCGCCCTTCGCGCCGGGGCGGGTCTGGGCCAGCTTCTGGGCCGGCAGAACGCCGAGCGAGATGCCGACATAGACGAGCTCCGCGGGCAGCCCCTCGGCGGCGGCGGTTCCGCGCGCGATGAACGTGTCGAACCCGACCCGCTCGGCGTAACCGACGCCCTCCTCGAGGCTGTCGAACACCTGCCCCTCGTACAGGTCCGGGGTGTGGACGGTGTGTCCGGCCCCTCGCAACTGCTCGGCGAACTGGCGAACGCCGTCGGTCAGCCCGTGCCCGTGGTGGAAGACCAGCACCTCAGCCATGTCGCTCCCCTCGTCCTGCGACGCCCGGACGGCGCCGCGGCACGAGTATGGCCTGCGGCACTGACATCCACGGACCTCGTCCGGCCGGCCGGACGGGATCGGGTCGGTGGACTGGTCACATCCGGTCCTCATCGGTCAGCGAAGGCATCGCGCGGGGACGCAGGACCATGAGCGGGCCTTCCAAGGTCGCCACCATGGCGAAGGGGAACCGGTCGACCTCGAGACAGAGCGGAACGTCATCGGGGTGGGCTCCTTGACGCCTCCCCTCGGCCAGTTCGGCAGCGGCGCGGGACGTGGAACCGCGGAGGAGGAACTCAGCGGCGTCCGTCCCGGGCTCGGTGACCCTCCGGGCGATGTACTGAGCGCACGCCAGATCTTCGTCGGCCCGCCCGTCCTCGCCGGTGACCACGAACGTGACGCTGTCGCTCCCGCACGTCCGCAAGACCCGAGCCGTCGCCTCCGCCACCACGAAGCCGGCGCACAGCACCAGCGGCGCGTCCTTGACCGCGAGGGCGCCGACGGTCCCTGCCGTGGTCTTCTGCACGACGGTCCGTCCGCCGAGGTCGATGGACCGCAGCAGACCGGGCGAGTTCACGGCGTCGAACCCGGCTCCGGGCGGACCGTCCTTGATCGCCACCCAATGGGGGTTGCGGGCCTTGAGCGCCAGGGCCTCGTCCAGCGACTCGGCAAGAACGATCTTCTCGGCCCCTTGGGCGAAGGCCCAGGCGGCCACGGTGAAGGCCCGCATCACGTCGACCACAACGACCACGGACGGGGTTTCGGCCAGATCAGCGATACCAAGGAATCGAGCGTCCATTCCGGTCATGATCACGCATGACCGCCCCGAGGCGCCAGAGAGATACAGGCCGTGCTGGTATCGGCGAGGATCGCACGGCGGGCTATTCGGGGCAGAGCTGCGGGGCCGGCGGTCGGTACGCCGGTCCATGCCCGGCCCCTGAGGCGGGAAAAAGCCCTGTGCCCAACCTTGTTGGGCACAGGGCCTTCGCCTGCCGGCCGTCGTCATCAGCCGTGTCTGCGGGCTGTACGCCTGCGGTGCCGCCGGACGGCTCAACGTGTGAGGATGACTCGCCTGCGGATCCACTGACCGCTGGTCGCGGCGGAGAGCAGGAAGTGCGCGACGTCCGCACGGCTGATCCGCCCGCCGACGCGTCCTCGGGTTCCGTCCAGCGGGATCGTCTTGTAGTCGCCCGTGGTCTCGCCGTTCCCGAACAGCACGGGCAGCGCGATGGTCCAGTCGCGGTCGCTGCGGGCGATGGTCTCGTCGGCGATGCCCTTGTCCGCCATCAGCCTGCCCATGACCAGCTTCGCCGCCCCGGCCTGGAAGAGCGACTGGCGCCGGGCGGTGTCGCCCGAGCCGAGCGCGGAGAGCCAGACGAGACGCCGCACGTCGGCCGTGGCCATGGCCTGAAGGACGGGGCCGGCGGTGCGGGTGGCGAGCGTGGACTTGTAGTCCTTGCCGGGCCCCAGGGCACAGATGAGGGCCTCGCTGCCGCGAACCGCCGCTTCGGCGTCCGCGGGGGATGCGGCGTCGCCGATGACGACGGTGACGCGCTCGTCGCCGTTCTGCGGCAGCCGGGCCGCGTCACGGACCAGTGCGGTGACCCGGTGCCCGGATGCGAGGGCCCGCTGGAGTACCTGCTGGCCGATGGGGCCCGTGGCGCCGAGGACAGTGAGCTGCATGGTCGAGCCTCCTTCTGCCCCACCAGACGGCCCCCTCGCCCCATACGCCCCATACGCCCAGGCTATGCAGCTCGGCCCCTGATCGCATCGGCCCATGCGGGCGGTCGAGTATGACGGGCTACGCCGCCCCTGCTGCTTCGCTGAATTCGGCCGGGCGGGCCTGTCGCTTGAGCTGCATACGGCTGCTCATCAAGAGGTCGGCGGGAACGGTCTTCCAATGCGGGTGGTCGGCAACCTCGATCGACAGCTGCCGGATCTCGACCCACATCCGGTCCACGGTCTCCTGTTCGTCTGTCCAACCGGGGCTGTCGGGCACGTCTCCGCGGTGGGAGTACCGCGGCAGGCCCGCCAGGTAGGCGCGGTGCTCGGCATGCGCGCGGTGGAGGCGCTCCTGCAACTCAATGAGGGCGCTGGGGAAGGCGGTCTCGTCGCTCACCTTCGAAACGTAATTCTGTTCGATTCGGGAAGGGAAGCCGACGCACCGCTCAGTGCCCCGTTCGGCGGACCGGCATGGAGGCAAGGCGTCGACTGCGGAGCCTCTCTAGGGTGGCGCGCATGGCCGATGCCGTAGTCAACGCCACCGGGTGGTACGGAGAGGTGCCCGAGCGCGGCGGTGTCGGAGCAGCATGCCGCGGGCGGCCCGATCATGGGTCGCGGCCACTCCGGGTGCATGCGAGGCAGCCACCCGGTAGCGTCGAAAGGGTGCGTTCCGCCCAATACGCTGCGGCCCGGCCCGGCAGGGTCGCTGCCGATGTCGGCTGGCAGAGGAACGGGATCACATGCCAAAGCACAGCACGCACGCCGTGGCTGCCGCGGCAGCGGTGGTCTGCCTGGTGGCATTCGCCTCCACGGGCGCCGGCGCCCAGGCCGCCTCGTCGGCTGCCCAGCCCACCGCCGGGCAGCCCAGCCCCGATGCCCCGGCAGCCCCGTCCCGGTTCGTGCCCGGGCCGTGTCCGAAGCCGCCCGAGCCCATCGAAGCGCTGAGCGGCGCACAGTGCGGTGTCCTCGAGGTCCCCGAGAACCGTTCACGCGCCGGCAGCCGCACCATCGAGCTGACCGTGGCCCGCATCCCGGCCGTCTCCGCACGGCCCGCCGCGGACCCGGTGGTGTTCATGGCTGGCGGCCCCGGCTCCGACACGATCGACGACATCCCCTTCCTCATCGACTCCGGTCTGAACAAGGACCGCGAGCTGATCATCATGGCCCAGCGCGGCAACCTGTACGACCAGCCGAACCTCGCCTGCCCGGAGGTCGACCGGTTCAACGAGCGGGCCGTCGGCCTGGGCTACGACGCGCAGCAGGCGCAACGGCTCTTCCTGAAGGCCGTACAGGACTGCCGGGACCGCCTGACGGCCGACGGCGCCGACCTGAGCGCATACAACACCACGGAAAACGCCGCGGACTTCGCCGACCTGCGCAATGCGCTGGGCATCGCCCAGTGGAACGTCTACGGGTACTCGTACGGCAGCAACCTGGCCCTCACGTACCTGCGCCTGCACCCGGAGGGCGTCCGAGCGATGGCGATCGACTCGGTCACGCCTCCCCAGTCCGTGACCCTGCCATGGGCCTGGGGCAGCACCGCCGAGGGGATCCGCAACATCTTCGACGCGTGCGCGGCGCAGCCCGCCTGCAAGGACCGGTACCCCGACCTCCCGCGCATGCTGACGGAGCAGGTGCGCAAGCTGGAGGCGAACCCGCTGACGCTGGACGTCACTCCGCCGGACGGCGGGAAGCCGGTCAAGACCGTTCTCGACGGGGGCGCGCTGCTGAACCTGATCGTCGCCTTCACCCCCCGGCCCAAGGACATGCCGGCGGCGCTCGACGAGCTCAGCCGCGGCAACCCGGAGCGCTTCGCGCAGGCGCGCGCGGCCGGCTCGGTACAGAAGGTCGGCGACTTCGCGCACGGCCTGACGAACTCGATCGCGTGCGCCGAGTGGGCTCCGGGCTATTCGGAACCCGACGTGCTGAAGGCCGGGCAGAAGGCCTTCCCCGGGTGGCCGGACTCGGTGCTGGCGCAGGTGCCGCAGCTGCCGTTCCAGTACGCGGCGTGCGGGATCTGGAACGTTCCGGACCGCGCGTCGGTGCAGCGGGTGGCCACGGTCAGCTCGGTGCCGGCGCTGGTCATCTCCGGCACGTTCGACGTGAAGACCGGTGCGAGCTGGGCGCAGGGCGTGGCACGCGACCTGTCCGGCTCGACTGCCATTCAGGTGCCCGGGATCGGCCACTGGGTGGTTCCGCAGTCGCCTTGCGCGCAGCGCGTGCTGGCCTCCTTCTTCGCTCGCCCGGACGCGCCCGACACCGGTTGCGTGGACGATCTCGAGCCCCAGCCGTTCACGATCATCCCGAAATGACCGGGAGGGCAGATGACTCTCCAGCACGCGCCCCGTCGTCGGCGCACCGTACGGCGGCTGCAGGCGACGTCGGCCGGCCTGGCGGCCGGTCTCCTCGTCACCGGCCTGCTCGCAGCGCCCGCCCAGGCACAGCCCCGCGCGCAAACCACCCCCAGCCCCAGCCCGGGGGCGCCGATCGGCACGACCGCCCGCACGGTGGGTGACGCCCGCTACGAGCCGGGCCCCTGCCCCAAGACGCCCGAGCCGATCGAGGCCCTCGACGGGGCCCGCTGCGGAACGCTCACCGTGCCCGAGAACCGCGCCGAACCCGGCAGTCGTACGATCAGACTCGGTGTGGCGATCGTGCCGGCGGTGTCCGACACGCCGAAACCCGACCCCATCGTGTGGCTCGCGGGCGGACCCGGCGACGACGCGGTCGGGGAGGCGAAGATGGCGATCGACGGCGGCCTGAACCGCGACCGCAACGTGATCTTCATGTCCCAGCGCGGTACGTACTCGGCCGATCCGGCGCTGCTGTGCCCCAACATCGACGAGTTCAACGCACGCGCGGTCGGCCTCGTCTACGACGCGCCGTCCACCGGGCGCCTGCACGTCGAGGCCACGAAGGCCTGCCGGGACGAACTCGCCGGCCGCGGGGTCGACCTCAGCGCCTACGACGACATCGAGAGCGCCGCCGACTACGACGACCTGCGCTCCGCACTGGGCGTCAAGCAGTGGAACCTGTACGGCATCTCCTACGGCACCCACCTGGCGCTGACCTACATGCGCCTGCACCCCGAGGGGCTCCGCTCGGTGGGCATCGACGGCATCCTGCCGCCGTCCAGGTCCGGCGAGGAGTCGACGTGGAGCAGCGCCCGGCAGGGCTTCGACGGCCTGTTCAAGGCCTGCGCGGACCAGCCCGCGTGCAACAAGCGCTATCCGAACCTGTCGGCCACCTTCGACAAGCTCGTCCGCGAGCTCGAAGCCCGTCCGGTCACCACCACCGTCACCCTCCCCGGCCAGGACAAGGCGGTCAAGGTCGTGCTGGACGGCGGGGCGCTGGTGAACTGGCTGGTCTCCGCCACCCATGTGGCGACCCAGGTACCGGCGGCCCTCGACGAGTTGGCGAACGGCGATCCGCAGCGGATCGCCCAGCAGTGGGCGGGCGGCAAGCTCAGCCCTCAGGCCATGGGAAGGGTCGCGCACGGTCTCGTCTACGGGGTCTTCTGCAGCGAGTGGACGCCGTACGAGAGCGAGGACGCGGCGCTGCGCGGCGGGCAGAAGCAGTTCCCATCGTTCCCGCGCTCGGTGCAGGCCCAGGCCCCGTTGCTCTCCTTCCTCCGTCCGGACTGCGACGTCTGGAACGTTCCCGCGGCGCCGCGCTCGATCCGGGACGTCACGCGCGGCGACATCCCCACCCTCGCCCTGTCGGGTGCGTTCGACGCGCAGACCGGGGCGGACAACGGGCCGTACGTCGCCCGCACGCTCGACAAGGCCACGGTGGTGACGATCCCCTACGAGCCGCACGTGGTGTTCGCCACCTCGAAGTGCGCCCAGGAGATCACCGCCTCGTTCTTCGACAACCCGACCGCGCCGAAGACCGACTGCCTGAAGAGCCTCGAGCCGCCCAAGTTCGAGATCGGCCCTTGAGGCCGCTTCCCACGTCGACGGAGTCGCCATGGCCCCCACCTGGGAGGCGCGCCGCCCGCACCGCTCCGGGACCTCGCTCCTGCCGGTCCTGCTGCCCATCGCGTTCCTGATCGTGGTGGCGGTGGCCGTGGGGTCGTGGCTGCAGTTCTCCGAGCGGCAGGCGCTCGACACGGTCCGCACGGTGGGATCCCAAGCCGCCGACCGGGTGGACGTCAAGGCCACCGTCCAACGCGTCGACGCCACGGCCAGTGAGCTGCTCTTGCGGGTCCAGGTCACCGCCAGAGGGACCCTCGGCGAGGAGGACGGGACGGCGCCGGTGGCCGATCTCAGCCTCCAGACCTCCGCGCAGACCCTCGGTGACCTGGCGTTCAAGGCACATGAGCGGATCCCGACCAGGGACGTGCAGGTGGCGATCACGGGCGGGTCGGTCAGCGACTACCCGTTCGACAGCTACGAGACCGACATCGAGTTCTGGGCCCAGCTGGACGGCGAGCAGGTGCCGGTCCGGATGCTGCTCTCCAACAACGACACGCTCTTCTCCGTCTCCACGACACCCCTGCCCGCCGCCGGACAGGAAGCCGCCCTGGGGCTGGAGCTGACCCGATCGGGCAGCCTGCTCGTCTTCGCGGTCTTCATGATGATCGTGATGTGGGCGCTGGCGGCCTCGGTGCTCATCGGCACCTGGTACCTGACGACCCGCCGGCAGGGCCTGGTGTGGCCCGCCCTCGCCTGGATGGCCGCCACCCTGTTCGCCCTGGCGGCGTTCCGCAACACCGCCCCCGGCACACCACCGATCGGCTGCGTGCTCGACTGGTTCGCCTTCCTGTGGGCCGAAACCATCATCGCCCTCTGCCTGATCGCCGTGGTCCTGTCCGGCGTCCACACCGCCCTCCAGAACGACGAAACCCCTCCGCCCTGAGCGCAAGGTTGTGGGCTGCTTCGGGCACGGCTACCTGGCGTCGGTGGCGGTCACGGACCGTACAGTGCCGCCCCGAGCCATTCCCGACACACCGTGCACACGGCCTACCGGCTGCCCTGACCTGCGCGAACATCGTCACCCTTCGCCACTCACCCGACGAACTGTCAGATTCGGGCCGCCACACTCCGTAGCGTGAGCAGGGACATCACCCACGGAAGCAGGTACGCATGTCTGAGTTCCTGGTCAACACCAGCACCACGGGTAGCCAGGAGCGGCCCACGGTCACCGACCTGTTCGGGACGCACTATCTGGTCTGCTGGAGCGACACCAACGACGGCTCCATCAAGGGGCGTACCTTCCACGCCGACGGCACCCCTTCCGAGCCTGAATTCGTCGTCAACGGACCCGCCGCACACCCGGTGAGACGCACCTGCCCGACAGCGGCGAACACCCCCTCGGGTCCGGTGGTCGCCTGGATCGAAGAGCCGACGACCCCCGGTCAGCACTTCGTGAAGGTACAGCGGTTCGACCAGGCCGTGAACAGGATCGGCGACGAGATCACGGTGAACACCCGCGAGATCGACCCCAGGTTCCACCCTGCCCTGACCAATGTGAGCGACGGATTCGTCGTCGCGTGGCTCGACTGGAGCCCGGACCAACGCATCAGGGCACGGCGTTTCGGCCCCGACGGAGGGCCGCAAGGCTCGGAGCTCCAGATCAACACCGGCGAGGGCCTCCACGAAAGCCCCATCGCGACCACCCTGGGCGGCAGGAACTACGTGATCGCCTGGCGCACCGGCCCCCAGGGAGTGGGCGGCGGACGGCTCGCCTTCCGCATCTTCGAGCCCGACGGTTCGGCGGTGACGGACGAGAAGAAGCCGAACCTCACCGGATTCGCCGGCCCGAAGGCCATCGCCGCCCTGCACCAGCCCTTCTTCGAAGGCGGCCAGCTGGCATTCGGCAGCAACTTCGCCCTCGCCTACGTCCGGGCGTTCGCCGATGGCCAGAGAAGGGTGTACGCCGGCGTGTACGGGGTCGACGGGACGGAACAGGTGATCCCGATGCCCTCGACCGACGCGCCCAGCATCACCTCCTCGGCCCCGGCCCTGGCCACCCTGTCGAACGGGAAGTACCTCGTGTCCTGGGTCCAGAGCGACGGCGCGGGCGCCGCTCCCAGCGTCCGGGCGCGGGTCTTCGACACCGTCCAGGGACCGCTCGGTGCGGAGGTCAGGGCGGACACCGATACGGCGACCGAGCACCGGCACCTGTCCGCAGGCGCGGTGTTCGACGGTGGCGAGGGCGACACGGCGTTGCTGGCCTGGGCCGATGAGGGCGGTACGGCAGGCGACACCTCAGGCGTTGCCGTCCGCGGCCGCGCGTACACGGTCACCGCGCAAGGCCAACTGCTGTAGCCCGGCGGAGCCGCTGGCCGGCCTGAAAACACACGGGAGCGCGAAGGGCCGGTCGGCCTAAGCCGGCATGCGCGTCGACTGCCTGGCCGTGAAGCTGAAGCGTCATCGTCAGGCTAGGGAGGACATGCCATGCCTCAGGAGCAGTGCGAGGCGGCCAAGGCCGACCTCGAGCGTGCCAAGCAGCTGAAGAATCGCCGTCAGACGGCATGGGGCGAGGCCAAGGCGGCGCTCACCGAGTTGCGGGCGGCACAGCCCCCGGACCCGAAGGCGATCGCAGCCGAAGAGATCGCGGTCGAAAGCGCCCATAACCAGCTCCTGGCAGCCAAAGAAGAGGTCAGGGAATGCAGGGAACGGGTGGAAGCCTTCTGCAGTCGCAACCCTTAGCCCGGTCGGTACGGCTCGGCGCTCCCACTGCCACCTCCCCCTCGTCCAGCACGGGCATGCGCACACGCCGGACGAGGGGGAGGCCTGCTACTCGGCGATGTCGATGTGCATGTTGAACCGCACCCCGGCGACCTTCACCAGCAGGTTGCCCTGCACCTTGCGCTTGGCCAGGGTGCCGCCCACGTTGCCCTTGCCCAGCGCGGCCTTGTTCTGCGGCGGGAAACTGTGGAAGTCGGTGAAGATCCCGCCCGTGGCCAGCGGGGCCGCCTTGCCCCACTCCTCGCGCAGCTCCGCATAGGCCTCGGGGTCCATCGGAGAGCCGCCCAGGCCCAGGTTGACGCGCTCCCCGCCCACATAGGTGGCCGCGCACTGCTGCAGGACCGTCAGGACCAGCGAGTCCTTGAGCAGGTAGTGGGTCTTGATCTTGCCGAGCAGGTTGGCGGCGTCACCGTCGAGCTTCTGCTTCCGGACCTCCCGCGCCCCGGACTTGATCATTTCGGTGCGGTCGGTGTCGATGGACTTGTATGCCTCGACGTAGCCCTTGTCCTTCGACCGGGCGATCCGGATCGTCGTGGCCCAGGTCTCCGGCGTGATCCACTCGGGGTCGAATCCGATCGATTCGCAGTACTCCAGAAGGCTCTGGTTGGCGTCTTCGTCGTTCTCGGCGTACTTGGGCATGAACGGGTGTCCCCCTCCGTCGTGCTGACGGCGTACAACGTGCCACGGAGTCAGGGGGCTGTCATCCGATTCCTCCAAGGTCGTGAACGGGGTGGGAGACGGGGCGGATGTGACATCTCGGGCGCTCATCACCCACGGTCGGTACTGGCCTGCGATACGTCGACGGTGGACAACCAGCGCTTCTACCTTCAGCCCCTGCCCGGCGGACGTCATTGGATCCGGAACGAAGTCAGTGGCATGTGCCTGGACGTTGCGGGGCTGAACGCGGGCAATGACGCGAGGCTGCAGTTGTACCCCTGCATGGACGGGCCCTCCGACGACCACAACTGGTCGATCTACGTGCTGTAGTTCGCGTGACGGCCGCCCTGCCGGGCTCGTTGCCCTGGCCGGGCGGCCGTCACATCAGGGGGTCAGCTGTCGGAGCGGAACGCCCCGTGGACTCGCAGGTTGCCCTGGATCGCCACCAGGTCGTCGTTGACGTGCATGATCCACGCGCCGTCGGTGCGGACCGACAGCTGCCGGTTGGCGTTCACCTCGCCCTCGGCGTCGATGTACACAGCCCCCAAGGACTCCTCGCCCGCCTCCGGTACTTGGAGCGGAGCAGGGTCGCTGAGGATGTCGTAAACAAGAGAAGCCACCGTTGGAGCCCCCTGTTTCTGCTGCCCGGGCGCTCGCCCCCCACGGGCACGGTCCCTGCCGTCCAACTACGTTGACGAGCGGACCACCCGAGAACCCCCTGATTCGCCATTACCGGCGCGAACCAGCTCTCATGTGACCGAAACAGGCATGCGGGCAGGCCGTCAGGTATCGATGGGGGCCACTCTCATCCCATCCAGACGATGGAAAGGACCCGCAGGTGTCCGAGGCTGCGGTTGACCCAGTACACGACGGTGAGCGGGCCGACGGACGCACGCCGTACGTCCTCCCCCTCCGGGTCGGTGTGGTCCCACTCGGGCCAGGACCACGGGGACCGGGAGGCGATGTCGAGGAGGTCGCGGACCATCTCCTGGACGGGCGGGTCGAGCGCGGCGAGGTAGGCGGCGGCCTGCGGTGCCAGCCGGGCGGGCCAGGTGTCGCTCACCGACGGGTCGAAGGGGCCGGCGGGGAGTGTTGCAGGTTTGCGGACTGTGCGCTCATTTTCGGAGATCCCTTCCTCGGCGCCGAGTCTGCCTCCCCGCCGTGCGCCGAGTCGAGTGCGCGTTGTCGGACCGTGTTGCCGGACCGCACTGCCGGACCGCGTCGTCGGACCGCGTCGTCGGACCGCGTCGTCGGACTTCAGGTCCCGGTTGGGTGCTCGGGGTCGTCCACGGCCGGTGGCGCGGCGGGCGCGTCGGGTGGATCAGGGGCCGGGGTGCGGGTGCCGGCCTCGTCGGCGGCCGGTGCCGACTGGGCTGCGGGCGTCGGCCTTCTGATGCTGAGCACCACGGATCCGGCCAGGACGACGACGATGACGGCCAGGCTCACCGGTGAGGGGATCTCCGGGATGTCGGGGCTGATGAGTTTGTGGGATGCCTGGAGGATGAGTTTGACGCCGATGAAGCCCAGGATGATCGCCAGGCCCCTGTTCAGGTAGTGGAACCGGTCCAGGAGTCCCGCGAGCATGAAGTACAGGGCCCGCAGGCCGAGAATGGCGAACGCGTTGCTGGTGTAGACGATGAAGGCGTCGTCGCTGACGGCGAGGACGGCGGGGACGCTGTCGACGGCGAAGATCAGGTCGGCCGCTTCGATGGCGGCGACGACCGCGAGCAACGGGGTCGCCACCCGTTTTCCGGCTTCCTTGACGAAGAACTTGGCTCCGGCGTACTCGTCCCGGACCGGGATCACCTTGCGGAGCATGCGCACGGCGAAGCTCTTCCCCGGGTCGAAGCTGTCCTGTTCGTCTTTGATGAGCTTGTAGGTGCTGTAGAACAGCACGGCCGCGAAGGCGAACAGCACGGCGGTGAAGCGGCTCACGACGGCAACGCCGAGCGAGAGGAAGATGCCGCGGAAGACGAGGGCGCCGATGACGCCGAAGAACAGCACTCGGTGCTGATAGGCGCGGGGCACCTTGAAATAGGCGAAGATCACCGCGAACACGAACAGGTTGTCGACCGACAGGCTCTTCTCCAGCAGCCACGCCGTCGTGTATTCGGTGCCCGCGGTCACCCCCAGCATGAGGAACACGACCGCACCGAAGATCAGGGCGAGGCTGACCCACACGGCGCTCCAAGCGGCCGCCTCCTTGAAGCCGATGACGTGCACGTCGCGGTGGGCCAGCAGGTCGACCGCCAGCGACACCACCACCGTCGCGGCGAACGCCCCCCACAGCCAGAGCGGGACTTCAAGCACGCGGAACACCCTCACCGTGGGCCATACGGAACGAGCCGGCCCCTATGTCGCAGTGTCCAGGACGGAGCCTCCGCGAGCACGTCGTGCGCGGCCCCGCAGGTCCATCGGCGCGCTGATCCCCATGCCCGACCGCAACCGAACGCAACGGGAGGGCGACTCAGCGCTGCCGCGGCCGACGCGAGCGGCGAAAGCCAAGGCCATCGCCACGCACGCCAGGGCCGCGGCGCCGTAGATCAACGTTGTGCGATGGGGCACTACCCCTGACTCCGCTCACGCTGGCCGGCCTCCGGCATGCTCCGGTCCGCAGGCGCGGCGGCTGCGGGGCAGTCGGGGTTCGTGCAGCGGGCATCGGCGTACAGGGGAACGTAGACCCCCATCGTCTTGGACCGCTGGACCGTTGCCGGCAGCGGCTGCTTGCAGGACGGGCACAGGTGCCCCGGACGAGTCCCCGCAGGGTGCTTTTCTCCGTACATACACCGACTTTACGTCTGCTTTGCCCGAATTTGAAGTCGTTTTGGCCCGCGACTCAACAGGCGCAGGAACCCGGGGCCGGATCGGCAGCGGTGCCGCAGCACGCGGTCTGGTCGACGAGCAGCGGGCCGAAGATTCGCCGGGCGATCTCCTCGGCGCCGGCCTGGCCGACGACGCAGCCGGGGACCTCCGGGTGGTTCTCGGCCCAAGCGCCGGCCGAGGTGTCGCCGGTGAAGAAGTTCAATGCCTCGCAGCACGTGGTCTCCGCGGGGCCACCGCCGGGGCGCTGCCCGACGAACACGACCGCGCCCGGGGGTTCCCAGACGGACGCGCCGCCCCGGGTCGTGACGGTGACCGCGTCGCCGGTCACCGGGTCCGTGGAGGAGATCACCACGTCCCGGCCGAGCATCGGGGCGATACCGAGCGCATCGATGGCACACATCGACCACGCGTCGGCTCCGCCGTCGATCCGCACCCGGTGCCGGGTCGGTACGGCGGAGAAGGGGTAGGCCGCGCGAATGCGCCCCTGGTCGTCGAGGGTCAGGAAGTCCTCGGCGGCGAGCTCGGTCAGCACCTGCCGGGCCGAGCGCCCCGCCTCGGCGGCCGCCGGCTCCAGTACGACGGCTTCCGGCGCGGCCCCGGTCGCGGCGAAGTGCCGCAGCACGGCCTGGTGCACCGCCCGCAGCCCCCGCTCGGCGGGTGCCAGCCGCCCCCGGCCGCCCCGGCCGACCACGTCGAGGGCATCGGGGGTGTCGAGGGCGTCGGGGGCGTCGGGGGCGTCGGGGGCGTCGGGGGCCTCGCTCTCGCAGCAGCCGCCCGCTACGGCGGGCTGGGCCCGCCCCGCCCCCGCGAGCGCCCGGCGCAGGGCGGCCACGCTCGGCGCCCCGGACACCGAGCCGTCCGCGTCCCGGTACAGGCGGCAGGACACGCTCGGCGCCGCGCCCTCGGGTGCGAACGGGTCGACTCCGTCGAGCAGGATCGTCGGCGAGCCGGCCATGCCCCACCGCGCGGCCTCCGCCTCGTCCCGTACCTCGACCAGTTCCACGTCCGCCGCCCGGCCGTCCAGCGCGGCCGCGATCCGTTCTTGTGCGAGCGGCAGGTTCGGACAGTCCGGGACGGTCAGTACGGTGATGCGCATGTCGTGTCCTTCCAGGTCAGACTCTGTGCCACCGACGCTAGACGTTCCAGTGCGCTGGAAGGTCAAGGCGTAGCCTGGAGCCATGCGCATCGGCGACCTTGCCACGACCAGTGGGCTGACGGCCAAGACCATCCGCTTCTACGAGCAGGCCGGACTCCTGCCCGAGCCGCCCCGTACGGCGGGCGGCTACCGCGACTACGGCGGCGACGCCGTCAACCGGCTCGCCTTCATCCGCGACGCCCAGGGCGCCGGTCTCACCCTCGCCGAGATCCGCTCGATCCTCGCCCTGCGCGACGACGGCGAATCCCCCTGCGGGCACGTCACCGCGTTGATCGGCCAGCACCTCGCCGACATCGAACGACGCCTGGCCGAACTCCGCAAAACCCGCACCGCACTGCGCGATCTGGCCCAGCGGGCGTCCCAGACCGACCCGGACACCTGCGGCCAGAACGGCATCTGCACCATCCTGTCGCCGCACTGACGCGGTGCCGGACGCCGTCACCCGTCACAGGCGTACGCGGCCGGCGCGAGAGCAGAAGGGCCCGGATTCTCAACAACTGCTGAGAATCCGGGCCCTTCCGAGTGGTAGCGGGGACAGGATTTGAACCTGCGACCTCTGGGTTATGAGCCCAGCGAGCTACCGAGCTGCTCCACCCCGCGT